>JAFRHH010000007.1 GCA_017433405.1 Clostridia bacterium
AGTATTTATCATGATTTCCGAGAATCAAATGCTTTTTCCCTTTCAGCAGATCAAAATACTCTTCCGGTGGGCGATGGCAGCGGAAGATGAAGTCTCCGACAATGTAGACCGTATCATTTCTGTGAACCTTGCGATTCCATCGTTCGATCAGTTCTGCATTCCATCGTTCGATCAGTTCTGCATCCATTGAATTACCTGTGGGAATTCTTTATAATACAGGCACGATCCAAACAGGAAGGATGGTGCTCACGATGACAGATGCCCAACAGCGGGAAGCAGCGCGACAGTTCTTCTATAAGTGGAATGGAAAAGGCCGAGAAGATGAAGATGCTCGGTCTTATTGGATAGATGTTCTCCAAGAGATTCTCGGAGTGGTGAAGGTCACAGACCGGGTTGATTTTGAGAAAAAGGTACTGGATAAAGGCAGCACCCGGCGCATTGATGTATATATCCCGGAAACCCGTGTTCTGATCGAACAGAAGAGTCTGGGAATTCCGCTGGATAAGCCGCAGGCCGGTCATGATGTCATACTTGCCATTACGGAATCCGGGCAAGGCTTATGAAATAAGGCTTGCGCCTTGGAGGGACTGGAGTAATGACGAACGCCAGAAGGCAAAGATTACAGGAAGCAAAGAACTGGTTCGCTTCACAGAACTTCACGGATGATTCTCTCATTGTGAAGGCCTACAGGGAACGTTTCAATGTGGATAAAGATTGCGCTATGCGGGAACTATGTCTGCTGAAGGTTCTGAATCCTGACAAACAGGAAGCGTATGAGAAAGCGCTAAAGGCGAAGAAGCAGAAACGTTCAGGGAAATCAGACGAGTATCCGGAAGAATTGTCTGCGTTTCAGGATGAGAACTTTGCCTTTATTGCCGGATATACCCCTGCCGGTTTCCCATTCGGTATCACCTGGGAGGAACATGAAAGACTCGATCAGATGGACAGCGCGGATCTCAGCGAGGATTATGATGACAGCGATGAAGAGATCACAACACCCAGGCCAGCAGGAAAAGGCTTCTCGGATATTGATGTGTATAAATTGCCATTCTGAGTGAATGGAAGAATTCCAGACAGCACAGTAAACGCAAGGAGGCTTCCATGAGGAAATATACCGCTACCGAAAAGAAAGTTCAGATTTACGAGATTCACGATCAGGACGGGACGCCGCTTGACCTGATGAATGTGGTTGTATATAAGGAAGGAAAAATCGATCGCGTCAGCACTTTTATCGGACGGCATGATCGGGGTGAATATGTCAGTGTTGGCAATACGGAAAACCTGTCCGCTCCCGGCACTGTCTTTTCCTTTTCAAGCTATGTGCGCGAACAGAAAGACCTGTTCCTGGATATGTATATTGAACTGTATCATTCGAATCTGCAAGGAAAAGTGTACACTGCAAGCGGCAGCTGCTACATTGTCCGGTGACATCGGATACAGGCAGGTGGAAACGAATGGGAATTCTGGTCAACATTGGGGATATATGATTGCATATGAAGATGATATTGAAAGATCAGATTCATGGGATGATCTAAAATCCCTTGCTCAGCCTGTGAGTAACGCATTGTAATACTCTTCAGAATAATAAATCCCACAGGAATGATAGGATGTGTGTATTTGTAAACTCATATGATGCGACAAGATTTAATGGCAGTAGTCCCAACAAATGCGATGGACGTTGAACCTTCGATCCGGGATGAAATAATACGCTTTTTTGAAAGGAATAAAATTGAATATGGCTTTGGAGCTTACTATAATATAGATTTACTGTTGACGCAGTACATTAGTGTTCTGCATAAATCTGTTTTACCACAACCCAGGAAGGTCTTCATCTCGAGAGAGTTAAATGCAAAACTGAATACAATATCGTTTGCCCAATGGAGACCATGCCTGATGACGATGAAAAGCGAGTTTGAACGTGGCGTGGATATGCGTTTCAGACTAAGCACAGGGAGTGCCAAAGCTTATAGCAAAGACAATCTGTTGATTGCTTGGAAGATACATCATTTTCATTTTAATCCAGCACTTAAGCAAGGGGATATGCTACTTTTTGCAATTGTGAACGATGATGCTGTATATATGGTAGATGTTCTACCGCACAATCACTATTCATTTTCAACATACCGTCTGTTGGAGATTGCTGTTAGCAATTGGCGTTTTCTATATGATCGCTATGAAGTAAAAGCAGATCATACTACAATTGTTATCCGATCCGAAAAGGATATTGATAAGTTGTGGAAAGGTAATATTAACACAGCATTTGCCGTGCAGAACAAAGTATATATGCCTGGTTTATTTACAGGAAATGGTCAGGATGGCGATGCTGCAATCCGTACAAACACAATTCTGAATACAATAAAAGTGAATCAAATAAAGGGGATATTAAATGATTGCACGCTAAAGCAAGTTTGGCTTACAGGCAGAACAACGCCGACGTTAATTATTGACTATTGGGACAGAAATAAGGTTTTACACACATGGCCGTTATAACTAAGAAAGCAAATAGGCCTTTGTCCTTTGATATCTGCAAGCACACTCGGTTTGTATATTAGTTGCAGCCGGCGATCAAACATGCTATAATCCCTTAAAGTTCAAGCTCTAGAGGGCAGAAAGGAAGGTTTTCATGAACAAGGGAGAACTGATCAATGCGGTGGCCGCGAATGGCCTGACCAAGAAGGACGCAGAAACTGCTATCAATGCGGTGTTTGGCGCTATCGGAGATGCTCTGGCAAAAGGCGAAGCTGTTCAGCTGATTGGCTTCGGCACCTTTGGTGTGAAGGAACGCGCTGCCCGTGAAGGCCGTAATCCGCGGACGGGTGAAGTTGTGAAGATTGCAGCTTCCAAGGTTCCCACCTTCAAAGCCGGCAAAGCTCTTAAAGATAAAGTTTCGAAATAATAAAGAGGTATCAGATCATGGCTACAAAGAAGAAAGTCACGGAAGAAGTCAAGGACACTGCCAAGACGGTTGCCGACAAAGCCACCGCTGAAAAGATCGAAGCGAAGGATTCGAAGGATGCAAAGAAGATCAAAGCTACGAAGAAGACTCGCGCTGCCGGTAAAAAAGTCAAGGAAGCTGTTGCCCCAGCCGTGGAAGCTGTTAAGAAGCCCATCGCCAAGGCAAAAGCCGGCAAGGTTAATCTCGTGTTCCAGAGCGTTATGGGCGGAGCTGTGACACCGGAAGAGATCACCGCCAAACTGCCGAAGGAAGCCACCGATGCTTACATCAAGATCGAAGAAAACAAGATCTACTGGGTTGGCAAGAAGGGCGAAATGGGGTCCGTAGATATCTGGGACTAAGCTGTTATATCATCATCACAGAAATCGAGTAGGAGGGGGAGATTAACCCCCGTCCTCTCACCGCACCGTGCGTACCGTTCGGTACACGGCGCGTGTAATGCAATCAGGTTATCAGCTTACATAGTATGGGCTACTGCCCGTAAAATGCAGGCTTCATGGATCGACTCGTACGCTTTGGATATGTTGAAATATCCTGCGCGTTCGAGTCTTTCTTTTGTTATGGCTCTTTTCACAGCCGGAAAATCAGAAGCCGCCCAGTACGATTGCCTGCTCCCTGCCGTCATCCTCGCATGCTTTTCCGGCACGCCCAGTTTTCGGAGGTTGTGGTATTTCGTTCGGGGCTTCTTCCATTGCTTCCAGATGTACATCCTGTACCGTCGCCTGAGCCACTGATCAAGTTTCTCTGCCGTTGACTTCATGTCTGCCAGTCCATAGTAATTCAGCCAGCCTTGCATGAAAAGCTTCTGCTTTTCCATGACCTGTCTGACATTCCTGCCCTGGTTTCTCCGCGTAAGTTCGTGCAGTTTTGCTTTTGCCTTCTTCAGGGATTTCGGATGTACCCGTATCAGGACATCCTCCTTATACTTTCTGAATGCAAATCCCAGAAACTTGAATTTCTCCCGGGATGTTATCCGGGTGACTCGGCTCTTTTCCCGGTTCACTTTTAGCTTCAGTTTCCCTTCGAGGTAACGTGTGCTGCTTTCCAGCAGTCGTTCCGCTGCCCGCTTGCTTTTGCAAAGAAGGACGATATCGTCAGCGTACCGGATGACCGGCACTCCTCTTTTCTCGTATTCCTTGTCAAACTCATGAAGGTAAATATTCGCTAACAGTGGGGATAGTGGGCCGCCCTGCGGGCTTCCCTCTTCCGTAGCAATCCTGATTCCGTTCTCCATGACTCCGCTTTTCAGAAATTTCTTAATCAGCTGGATCACTCGTTCATCTGTTACTTCTTTCCGCAACAGATTCAGCAGCTTTTCATGGTTCAGCGTATCGAAATACTTGCTTAAATCCAGTTCTACCGCCCATTCGTAGCCGTCGAATACGTATCCCTTGATTTTGAGGATCGCGTCCTGCGCGCTTCGTCCGGGCCTGTATCCGTAGCTTCCTTCTGAGAAGATCGGTTCCCATATCGGTGCAAGTATCTGTGAGATTGCCTGCTGTACAATCCGGTCAATGACCGACGGTATTCCGAGCTTCCGTACCCCGCCGTCCGGTTTCGGTATCTCTTTCCGCCGTACCGGTTGGGGTTTGTACTTCCCGCTTCGGATACTCTCCGTCAGTTCCTTCCCGTGTTCCTTGAGCCAGGGGAGCGCCTCCTCTACGGTCATGCCATCTACTCCCGGTGCTTCTTTGTTCGCCTTGACCCTCTTGTAGGCCCTGTTCATGTTGTCCCTGAACAGCATCTTTTCCAAGAGTTTCGGCTCCCTGACTTCCGTTTCTCCAGTTTCCGGTCGGGCAGCACTCTGCGCTCCTGCATACTCTTTGCATTCCGTGCTATCCCTTTGCAGGCAGCCGCCGCTTTCGGCGTTTTCTGCTCTCTCCATGCTGTCCTCCTTTCTCCGGTTACTCCGGACTGCATTACTTCGGCCCTTCCCAATTCTGGTACTATGGCCTCAGCTGACTCCTGCGCGCTCAGCGTGACTTTCCTTATATGGCCACGGTTACCCCTTTCAGGGCGTTCCGCGCAGGTCTCCCCGGGTACCACACGTTTCTTTCCCTCCATCTACCTGCCACATTTACCCCGCATGATTCCGTGTAGCTATTGGGCTTCGACTTGTTTAGGAGCCTTACCCTCATGCAGACCCTTATATGTGATTCCTGTTCGTCAGGCCAGAGGTTTGCCCGTGGTTAGTCTGCTCCCACATCCGGCTTCCTTCAGATTCCATCTCACGATGGACACCCTTGCCTTCGGCTGTACCCTTCCCACTACCGGGCGGGTTCGGGACTTTCACCCGTTAGAAACGTGCGCCGCCGGGCGCACTGAAAAAAAACGGCGGAACATTCAACCGTTCCGCCGTAAAAGGGGTCTGTCAGTTCTTCTTTCTGCGCAGGAAGCCGGGCACGCCGTGATCATCCGTCGACATGGCCTGGTTCTGGGGAATCGGCTGGAAGGAGCCGGTCTGTCCGGTAACCTGGCCGTTGCTGTTGAACATGGGCTGATAGCCGGCGGGCTGGCCGGGCGCGAAAGCGCCGGTATTCCCGTTCATGGCCGGGCCGGCCGCCGCGGGCGAACCCATCGTCTGGAAGGATCGGGTGGGCTGCTGCCCCGGATTCTGCTGATAGCTGAACCCGGTCTGGAAGGAGCCGGTGTTGACCATGCCGGGAACGCCCATGCTGGGCCGGCTGCTGTTCATGAAGGCCGGCGTCTGGCTGCCGAAGGTTCCGGCAAAGGGGCTGCCGGAGGGGGCCGGCGCGCCGGATTCAAAGGCGGACCCGGTCAGCGGCTCGTTCCGCCCCGTATTCCCGAAGCTGGATCCGCTGCCGAAGAGGCGCTCATGCTCAATCTCCCGCGGCTTCCGGGCGGGCTCCTTCGTCGGGAAGGGGGTCTTTTCAAACCCGGTGGCGATGACGGTAATCCTGACATCGTCGCCCATGGTCTCGTCGATCCCGGCGCCGAAGATGATATTGGCGTCCGGATCCGCGGCCTCCATGATCAGGTTAGCCGCTTCATTGATATCCATAATGGAGATGTCCGCTCCGCCGGTCACGTTGATCAGCACGGCGCGGGCGCCGTCGATATTGGTCTCCAGCAGCGGGGAGGCAATGGCGTTCTTCGCGGCCTCCACCAGCTTGTTTTCGCCGGTTCCGACGCCGATCCCCATATGGGCCATGCCGCCGGATTCCATCACCGTCTTGACATCCGCGAAGTCCAGGTTGATCATCGCGGGAACAGCGATCAGATCGCTGATGCCCTGGATGCCCTGGCGCAGCACATCGTCCGCGATCTTAAAGGCTTCCAGCATGGTGGTTCCCTTGTTGACCACCTGCAGCAGCCGGTCGTTCGGAATCACCACCAGGGTATCCACGTGCTGCTTCAGCTCGGCGATCCCGCTTTCCGCGTTCTTCATGCGCTGCTTCCCTTCAAAGTTGAAGGGCTTGGTCACCACGGCGATGGTCAGCGTTCCGAGATCCCGCGCGATCTCCGCAACAACGGGCGCGGCGCCGGTTCCGGTTCCGCCCCCCATCCCGGCGGTGATAAAGACCAGATCAGCCCCCTTGAGCGCCTGGGCGATTTCCTCCCGGCTTTCCTCCGCCGCCCGGCGGCCCACCTCGGGAATGGCCCCCGCTCCCAGGCCCTTGGTCAGCTTTTCTCCGATCTGAATCTTGACCTGGGCGTTGGACTGGCCCAGGGCCTGCCGGTCCGTATTGACGGAAATGAATTCCACGCCGCGCAGGCCCGCGTCCACCATCCGGTTGACCGCGTTGTTCCCGCCGCCGCCGCAGCCGACGACCTTAATGGAGGCGAAAGTGTTCTGTTCTTCGTTTTTGAACTCAATCATATGCTTACCCTCCCAACAAACTCCGGAAGAAATCCCTGATTTTGCCGCCTGCGCCGGCAGCCGGCTGCCGCTGCTGTTCGATGGTATCGATGATCAGATCCATCAGCCCCAGTACGCTCGAGAAGCTGTGGCTGTTCAGCTTGGTTGTCCGCCGGGGCGTTTCCTGAACCGGCCGCCCCAGCTTCCCGGAAAGATATTCCTTGCCTCCCCGGTTGAAGCACAGGCCGCCGCCGGTGATGAAAATGCTGCTCCAGTTTCCCAGCCCGCCGAAATCATCCTCAATCGCTTCCTTGATCTGGCCGGCAATCTCGTCCAGCTCGCGGCAAAGGATGGGCTTGACCTGCTCCCGGGTAAAGGACGTTCCCTTCTGGCCGTCCGCCCCCGGAACCTCGAAGGTTTCCCCGCTGGTCTCAATCCCGTAGACGAACTGGCGCTTGATATCCTCCGCGGCGCTCAGGCTGATATCCAGATCCTCCGCCAGGGCGACGGCCAGATCGCCCCCGCCCACGTCCAGCACCTTGTGATAGATGATGGCGTCGCCTTCAACGCCGATGATCTCCGTGTTCAAATAGCCCATATCGATGAGGACGGAGGTATGGTCCCGATCCTGCTCGTTCAGATAGAGCATGGCCTCCCCGGCCGTCGTGGAATAAAAGCCGGCCACGGCGATCCCCTGATCCGCCATCCGGTTGGTTACATCGTCGATAAAAAAGCGGTTCCCGACCACGAAGCTGATGAAGGCGGTCATTTCCCTTCCCTTCATGCCCACGGGCTCCAGGGTTTTCTTGCCGCTGTCCACCATAAACCACGCGGGGCTGGAATGAATCACGACCCCCGGCATGCTGGACAGGTTTTCCGCCGCCTTGTTAAAGGCGGCCTTCACGTCCGCCGAGGTAACGCGGGGATCCGTTCCCTTGAGGCTGATGGTCACCTTGGTCGCGTAGACCCGGATGAAGGCGCCCGGCACCCCCACATTGATCTCCCGGATCTTGATGCCGGCCTGTTCCTCCGCGTCAGCAATGCTGCGCCGGATGGCCTCGTCCAGCATGCCGGGATTATTCCACCCCTCAGCCAGGTATCCGTCATATTTCGCGACGCCTGCCGCGGTAATATCGCAGCGCTGGCTGCCGCTGTTCTCGGCCACGAGCGTTACAATCTTGCTCGTGCCGAAATCGATGGCCGCAACCGTCGTTTTCATGTCTCCTCATCCCCCTGTTATTCAGGCGTCCTCCGGGCTGGCTGAACCGAATCCTGATCACAGACGCATACTGGTAACATTATATTCGGAAGTTTCATTAATTGCAAGTCTTTTGAAAAACTTTATTACATTTTACAGCTTTTTTGTAACATTTTTTGATATTTATGTTCCATTTCCGGAGGGCGGGGAATACAGCGGCGTCTCCGGCGTAACCACATTGATGGTCCCGCCCCGCTCCTCCATCCGCTTCAGCTCCTCCCGAACCAGCAGCATGCTCCGCAGCTTAGCGTGGATCTGGCTGCCGTCCCCCAGGGCGACGGTATAGCCGTCCCGGGTGGTCAGCAGGACGGAGGACAGGTTGCTCAGATCCGCCTCCTGGATTTCTCCCGTACAGCCCAGCACCTTCATCTCCAGAAACAGCTCGGAAAAAAGCAGCTGCTGGTCTTGGGAAAACAGGTTCAGCGTCTGGCCGACGAAGCACCCGGACCGAATCTGCAGCCCCCGGACCTCGACCAGATTCCGGAAGGCTTCCGGCTGCGCCTGAAGCCCTCCGGCCCCCGCCTCCAGGGTCATTTCCTCCGATTCCGACAGAACCATCCTGTTTTTATCCATGGAATACTGAATGCCGCAGTAGGTCAGCCAGCAGCAGGGTTCCCGCTCCCTGACCCCGATGATCACGGTGCTGGGCAGCTGCTTGTCCAGATATTTGAACTGCAGGCGGTAATTCCCGTTGATCATCTGTTCAATCCGGCCTTCGTCCAGGGTCAGAATATTGGTCCCCGGCCGGATCCCGCTGGACTGAATCACCGCCTCCGCGCTCAGCGTCCGATTCCCGTCCACGCGGATTTCCCGAACGGAGAACACGGCGAAGCGCAGCACCGCCAGGATCCCGCCGATGATCAGGATCAGCCCCAGGACGGGCATCAGCAGGCTTTTCCGCCGGGGGATCCGCTTCTCCGCCCGGGGCTCCTCCCGGGAGGGAGGCCGGGTCATGCCCTGGTTCGGGGCATAGGAATAGCCTCCCGTTTCAGCCCGCCAGAAATCCCCGAGATGCTCGTTCACATTGTCCGACCGGCTGGAACGCAGCTCCGGCGCGTCCTCCGGTTCGTCGAAGGGGTTTTCGTTCGTGGGAGCCGGTCCGTACCAGGTATTCCGCTGCCATTCCCGGACATCCGAATCCGACGGATGCCGGTCTCCCGCCCGGAGCGTCTGGCGCGGTTGGCTTCCTTCCGGTCCCTGCAATGCCTTACGCCTCCCCCTTTTCGGACTCCGGTCCCTTCTGCTTCAGCCCGGCAACGATCTCCTTGAAGACGCGCCCCCGTTCTTCGTAATCCCGGAACATGTCAAAGCTGGCGCAGGCCGGGGACAGCAGGACATTCCATCCATGCTTCGCCAGCTCCCGGCTTTTTTCCACCGCGTCCCGCAGGCTCTCCGCGTGCGTAATCGCCGTAAAGCCCGCCTTCCGCAGGCTTCGCTCAATCAGCCCCGCCGTCTCCCCGATCAGCACCGCGTGGCAGATCATCGGACTTTTGACGATCTCCTGGCTTAACGGATCAAAGGAGGTATGCTTATCGTAACCCCCGAGAATGATGACCGTCGGCTGGTTCATGGTCTGAACCGCCTTGATGGTGGAATCCACGTTGGTTCCCTTGCTGTCGTTGATATATTCAATCCCGTCCAGCTCCCGGACGCTTTCGATCCGGTGCTCCACGCCCCGGAAGGTTCTCAGGCTGTGGCGGATGACCGGGGCGGGCACATGCAGGGCGCAGGCGACGCAGACCGCCCCCAGCGCGTTTTCTAGATTGTGGGGTCCCGGAATCCGAACCTCATCCGTCCGACAGATCCGTCTTTCGCTTTTGTCCATCCGGAAGATGATCACCCCGTCCCGGACGAAGGCGCCTTCCCGGACCTCCCGAAGACGGCTGAACATCAGTACGCGGCTGCGCACCTGTTCCGCCAGGCCGCTGAGACCCGGATCGTCCGCGTTGAACACGGCAAAATCCTCCTCGGTCTGGTTCCGGAACATTCTCATCTTCAGCGCGGTATAGACCGCCATGGTGCCATGCCGGTTCAGATGGTCCTCCGTAATGTTCGTCAGAAGCGCCACATGGGGGTGAAAGGTATCGGCGGTTTCCATCTGGAAGGAGGACACCTCGCAGACGATCATATCCTCCTCATGGCTGACCAGCGCCGCCAGGGCGTAGGGATACCCGATGTTGCCGACCACGTGGGTAATCTTTCCGCTGTTGCGGAAGATCTCCCCCAGCAGGGAAACGGTCGTGGTTTTGCCGTTGGTTCCGCTGACGGAAACCAGGGTTCCGTGGCTCAGCTGGGCGGAAAGCTCCAACTCGCCGATCACATAGATCCCCATCTCCTTCGCCTTCCGGACGAAGGGAACCGTATCCGGAATGCCCGGGCTGATGACCAGGCAGTCCTTTCCCTCCAGCAGCTCCATCGCCCCGCAGCCGAAGTGCCGCTCCAGCTTCAGCCCTTCCAGGGGGCGAAGCTGGTCGCCGAGCTCCTCCTCGGTTTTGCTGTCGTTGACGGTCACGTTGGCGCCGCAGGCCCGCAGGAGCTGCGCGGCGGCCACGCCGCTTCTGGCCATGCCGACCACCAGGACATTCTTCTTTTCGTAATTCACGCCGGTTCCTTCTTCCGTAAGTTCATCGTACGCAGACGCTCAGCACCCCGATCAGGGTCAGCACCAGCGTCACCCCCGCGTACATGCTGACGATCTGGGTCTCCGAATAGCCTTTTTTTTCAAAATGGTGATGAATCGGGCTCATCAGGAAGATCCGCTTCCCGTGGGTCAGCTTGAAATAATAGCGCTGAAGGATCACGCTGACGCTGCTCATGATCGGCGTAAAGAACAGCAGAATCAGAAGCAGCGGCCGACGCAGGAGCATCGCCACAGCGACGGCGGCGCCGCCCAGCAGCATGCTCCCCGTATCCCCCATGAACACCCGGGCCGGATAGCGGTTAAACCGCAGAAAGCCGACGCAGGCGCCCACCACGCTCAGGGCGAAAACGCCGATGGTATTCACGCCGGAAATCTCGGCGCTTTCCGACCCCGTCAGGGCGATCAGCAGCGCGCAGATCAGCGCCCAGCCGGAGAAGCTGATGGCGGAAACCGTTCCCAGCAGGCCGTCCAGCCCGTCCTGCAGATTGCTGCTGTTGACGATAAAGATCACCGTCAGCGTCATCAGCGGCAGATACCAGAACCCCAGCTCCCATTCGGTGTTCAGGAAGGGAACCAGCACCCGGCTGCCGATCAGCGGATGAAAATAGCAGTAGGCGCTGAAGGCGGCGGCGACGATCACCTGCCCGGCGATCTTCTGCAGCGGCTTCAGCCCCTCATGCCGTTTTTTGACGGCCTTGATATAGTCGTCCGTCAGGCCGATTCCCATGCTCAGGAAGGAGACCGCCAGCAGGGGCAGGACATAGTCCCATCCGCCCTTCCATCGCGCCGGATGAAAGGCCAGCGAGGCGGCCAGGATGCCCGCGGCCATCATCAGCCCGCCCATCACCGGCGTTCCCTGTTTTTTCTGATGCGCCGGCCCGAGCTCGTAGATGGTCTGTCCGAAATGCAGCTTCTTCAGCCTGGCAATCAGCTTCGGCCCGATCAGCAGCGCGACAGCCAGCGACAGGAGCATGGCGCCCATCATTCTGTACATGAGGTATGCTTCCCTTCTTTTCTTTATTCAGTCTTCATCTTCAGCAGGATTTCGCTGACGATGGCTTTCTCGTCGAAGGGCCGCTTGATGCCCATGATCTCCTGATAAGTCTCGTGTCCTTTTCCGGCCAGCACCACAACATCCCCGTCCTCCGCCATCCGCAGCGCCCGCTCGATGGCTTCCCGCCGGTTCTCGATGACCTCATAGGCGCCGCCCGTCGGCTTGATGCCCTTTTCAATGGCCGCCAGGATCACCAGTGGGTTCTCCGTCCGGGGGTTGTCGGAGGTCAGAATGCAGTAATCCGCCAGGCGTCCTCCAATTTCGCCCATCATGGGGCGCTTTCCCTTGTCCCGGTCTCCGCCGCAGCCAAACAGGGCGATCACCCGGTTTCGGGTAAACTGGCGGACGGTTTTCAGAATATTCTCCAGCGCGTCCGGCGAATGGCTGTAGTCGAGGATCACCTTGTAGGGGGTTCCGGTCTGCAGCACCTCAATCCGCCCCGGCACCCGGGTGACCGCCTCCAGGCCCGCCTGAATGTCCTCCGCGGAAATGCCCATGATCAGGGCGCAGCTGGTCGCCGCCAGGGCGTTATAGACGTTGAACATTCCGGTCATATGCATCCGGATGCCGATTTCATTCATCCCGTGCAGCTGCACGTTGAAATGAACGCCCTCCTCCGTGATCTCGATGTCCCGGGCAAACACGTCCGCGTCGACGCAGATCCCGTAGGTAATCAGCGGCAGATTCAGCCCCTCCTGAAGCCGGCCGGCGGTTTCATCGTCCGCGTTGATGGCGGCGTTTTTGACCATGCCGCTCAGGAAGAACTGCTTCTTGGTCTCGAAATACCGCTCCATGGTATAGAAATAGTCCAGGTGGTCCTGGCTCAGGTTGGTATAGCAGCCCACCTCGAAGGACATGCCGTCCAGACGGTTCATGTCAATCGCGTGGGCGGATACCTCCATGCAGACGACCTCCACCCCTTCATCCGCCATCACCCGCAGCATTTTCTGCAGATCGATGGGGTCCGGCGTGGTCAGCTTGCTGTCCAGATGCTGGTTGGCCACCACCGTCCCGGTGGATCCGATGATGCCGCACTTCATCCCGGCCTTTTCGCAGATGCTCTGAAGCAGATAGGTGGTCGTCGTCTTCCCCTTCGTTCCCGTAATCCCGACCATCCGCATGCCCCGGGAGGGGAAGCCGTAGAAGGCCGCCGCGATCCGGGCCATGGCCGCCCGGCCGTTGGTCACCCGGACCTGGGGCACGTCCAGATCCACAAAATGTTCCACGATCAGCGCCACGCATCCGTTTCCGACCGCCTCGAGGGCAAAATCATGCGCGTCGAACCGGGCGCCGACGATGCAGAAGAACAGGCCGCCCTCCGCTTTCTCCTGGCTGGAGGAAACCAGCTCCCGAATCTCCGTTTCCATATCGCCCCGGGTTTCAGCCACGTAGGGTACTTCCCGCAGCAAATCAATCAGTTTCATGCAAGGTACTTCCTTTACTCTTCAGTGCACGGCTGTTCACGCCTGCCATTCTGTCCGCAGTCCCCTGTGTTCCGGAACGCGGGGACTGTCGTTCTGGAACGCGGGGACTGTCCCCTGTGTTCCGCCCCGCGGAACATGGGGACTGTCCCCAAGTTCCAGGTCTCCCCCACATTCCGGATCGCCCTGCGTTCCACGTCCCCTCGTTCCACATCCCGCGGAACAGGCGGACACTCCAGAACAGATTACCACAAAACAGCCCGTTTGGCTACTGTCCCATGAAAAGAAGGGAGGCTGACGCCGTCAGTCCCCTTCGTTCTCCCCGTGGTTTTCCTGACCCGCGATGGCGGTCACCTTCATATTGGCCGCGACCGGCGCCGTCAGCCGGACCGTTCTCGCGCCGCCGGATCCGATCAGGTTCAGCTTGACCGCTTCGGTGCAGACGCTCAGATCCGTCGTGCTCATGGCCAGCTGGGCGTCCAGCTGTTCATTCCGCTCCGTCACCATGTCGATCTTCGAGGAGAGCCGGCTGATGTTCCGCATGCTCCTTCCGATCCCCGCCAGATCACCCGCCAGAATCAGCGCCAGCACGCTGCACAGGACGCCGATCATGATCCAGGCCGCGTTCCACCGGATCCCCTCCCGGGAGAAAAGCCGCGGCTTCTTTCCGGCCTCCTCCACGACCTGAAACCGGCCGCTGGGGCTCAGCCCCAGCCCGCCCGTCCAATCCTGGGTCTGGGAAAAGGAGGGCAGCGAGGAGGAGCAGGTCATTCGCCGCCTTCTCAGGCTGGTGGTCTGCTCCCGCAGTTCATCCTCCCGGGCCCCCCGCTCCTGCCAGAGGGCGGCCGCGTCCTGCAGCCTTCTCCGCGCCCTGACGGGCATCTCCATCATCGTGCACCACAACCTTTCGGGGTTACAAGTTTATTCCGCGCGGTTCTCCAGCCCCGCGATCATGTCCAGCAGCGCCGGCAGTTCATCATTGAAGGATTCCCAGCTGCTGTCACTGATCTTCTCCGCCACGACGCGGACATGATCGTTCGCGCCGGTAATCTCAACATCCCGGTCATCCTTCAGAATCCGGGACCGGATATTGCCCGGCAGCAGTACCCGCCCCTGGCCGTCAAAGCTCTGGCCATCGTAGCTCAGGGCGTAAAACTGCTCCAGATACCGGTTTACGGCCGGGTTCAGCGTTCCGAGCCGCTCGTAAGCCTCGTTGCGCTTTTCCCACATGGCGGGGGGATAGAGGGCGATGGATTTGAAATCGAAAGAAGGGGCGATGCAGAAGCTGTTCCCCAGCTTTTCCCGGAAGCCCTGGGGGATCACCAGCCGTCCCTTATTGTCCAGGCTGTGATTATAGGATCCGATAAAACGCGTCGTTTTCTGCGGCTTCTGTCCGTCCTCGGGAGCGCTTTTCCGCGAATCGTTTGTCTGCTGATCGTCCATGTCAGCGCTCCCCTTTCTCCCACTTTTCTATCCGTTTTTGGGTTTGATTCCCCTTTTTCCCCACAAATGTAGCACAAGAAAAGCTTCCTTGCAAGCCTTTTCCGGAAAAGATTTGCAGACTTTTTGCATTGTTGTGAAATATTTTCTTATTATATTCTTAATGTTTTCTTAATAGAATTGTCATCTTATTTTCCGCCTCTTGTGGCCCCCCGGAAAACGAAATTCAATATTTTGTACGACGAAAAAGCCCCTCCGCCGGAGCATCTCCGGCAGAGGGGCACGTCCTCTCATCTTTATTACAAAAAATTAATATTTACTTTTCCGGCTCGTCCACCCGGACGGGAGAGAAGCCGATGCTGTCGCAGGAAACCAGCCGGTAGGTCACTCCGTGGTGTACGCCGCTGAAGCCGGCGGCGATTCCGCTGCCATGCAGGTGCCCGTATACCGCCAGGTCCGCTCCGTATTCCTCCAGCAGGGCGACAAACCGGTTCTCCCGGTCGTTTCTGTACAGGGGCGGATAGTGCGTCATGACCGCCAGCTTTTTTTCGGGGTTCAACCGGCGGGCCGCTTCCAGCGCCATCTTCAGCCGCTCCCCTTCCCGGCGGTAGATCTTCTCGTCCTCCGCCTTCAGCGGCGTCTCCCCGGTGGGAATGAGCCATCCCCGGGTCCCGCAGACCACCCAGTCCTCCAGCTCGACCGCGTCGAACTGCAGCGCCGCCATGCCGGCGGGCAGAACACTTCTCACCCGGGTCAGGGAATTCCACCAGTAATCATGGTTTCCCTTGCAGATCAGCTTAAAGCCCGGCAGCTCCCCGATGGCCCTCAGGTCGGCCTCCGCCTCCTC
This sequence comes from Clostridia bacterium, assembly GCA_017433405.1. Taxonomy (GTDB): domain Bacteria; phylum Bacillota; class Clostridia; order Christensenellales; family Aristaeellaceae; genus Aristaeella. The sequence continues at coordinate 15,438 of JAFRHH010000007.1, forward strand.
AAGGCGCATGGCCCAGCTGATATCCCCGGGAATCAGCACCGCGTCCTCCTCCCGAACCAGCCTCCGCCAGGCCTGGGAAATATGAAAAAAATGCCTGTCCCACTGGGGCCCGAACACGTCCATCGGCTTATCGTCGCCGCCGGACAGATGCAGATCCCCAATGGCAAACAGGCGCATTTTTCCTCCCAGTGTTTCCTTACAGCTCTTCCTCTTCGTCCTCGTCCGCCCGGCGCTCCTCGTCCTCCCGAACGTCCTCGAGGCTGAGCTCGTTCTCGATTTCCCCGTATTCCTGGCTCGGAATCTCGTCTTCCTCCTCGACGTCCGGGATGATCTCGTCCATGGTGCTGACATCGTCCATGTCGCCGATGGCGTCCGGCTCGATGCCCTCCGGCCCGCTTTCCGCCTGGCTGTCGTCGCTGCTGTTGGACTTACTCATTTCCTTGAGGCAGAAAAGGCAGACGTCCTTCCCGGGAAGGACGGGCGCCTCGTTGCAGATGCTGCAGAGCTCCACCTCGTCCTCATGCTTCTCGCCCTTCAGCTCCCGAAGGCAGATTTTGCAGTATTTTTCATCCTCCCGGATATAATTCAGATCGCACCGGGGGCATTTCACCAGTTTCATGAGATCTCCTCCTCTGTGAACGGCAGTTCATGGCTTGAGATTATACTCCCTAACCCTATCGGTTGCAATAGGGAAATGGAAAATCCCGGAAAAGAATCTCAAAGAATTGTTTCGATCTTCCCAAGCAGCTCCTCGCGGCCGGTTCCGTCCTCGCCGCTGAAGCAGATAATCTCCCATGGCTGAACGCTCAGGGCCCGGCAGATCGGCGCCAGATATTTGCTCCTGGCCCCGCGGCTGATCTTGTCCGCCTTGGTCGCCACCACCGTGAAGGGGATCTCCGTCTGGCGCAGGAAGCGGTTCATGGTGCGGTCGTCCTCCGTGGGTTCGTGGCGGATATCCACCAGGCAGAGCACATGCTTCAGCTCCTCCGCCCGCTCGAAATAGTCCTGCATCATCGTGCCCCAGCGCTCTTTCTCCCGCTTGTCCACCTTCGCGAACCCGTATCCCGGCAGATCCACCAGATGAAAGGCATCGTTGAGCAGAAAGATGTTGATCAGCCGCGTCTTTCCGGGGGTGGAGCTGGTTCTGGCCAGCTTGTTCCGCCGGCAGAGGCGGTTGATCAGGGTGCTTTTGCCGACGTTGCTCTTGCCGGCCACCGCGATCTGGCTCAGCCCCCTGCCGGGAAAATCCCCGTAGGACGCCATGGAGGTGATGAACTCCGCTTTCGTGATTTCCACGGGAACCTTCCTTTCCTCCCCGCTGAAACGAGTTTTAGGATTCCGGCTTACGGCTGCCCGCATGGGCGGCATACCTCGTTTCCTCTGTGAACTGCAGTTCACGCCTGCCCTTCCGTCCCCTGCTTCCGGCAGAGCGCCGTCTCCAGCACTTCCTGAATCTCCCGGACCGGAACGATGGTGAACCGCTCCAGGACGTAATCCGGAATTTTTTCCAGATCCTTCTGGTTTTCCTCGGGAATCACCAGCGTCCGGATCCCGGCCCGGAAGGCGGCCAGCGTCTTCTCCTTCAGCCCTCCGATGGGCAGCACCCGCCCCCGCAGGGTGATCTCCCCGGTCATGGCCACCGTCTGGCGCACGGGCTTTCCCGTCAGCGCGCTGACCAGCGCCGTGACCATGGTGACGCCGGCGCTGGGCCCGTCCTTGGGCACCGCCCCCTCCGGCACATGAATATGAATATCGATTTCCTTATAAAAATCCTTTGCCAGCCCCAGCGTATCGCTGTGGGCCCGGACCCAGCTGAAGGCCGCCTCCGCGGATTCCTTCATGACGTCGCCCAGCTGGCCCGTCAGCTTCAGCTGGCCCTTTCCGGCCATGGTCGTGCATTCGATCTCGAGCATTTCCCCGCCGACGCTGGTATAAGCCAGACCGTTCACCACGCCGACCCGGGGCTCCTTTTCCAGCCCCTCCCGAAGATACCGCGGCGCCCCCAGCAGCTCATGGAGCACCTCGTCGTTGACCGTCATGGTTTTCCGGCCGTGATCCAGCATGGAGACCGCCGCTTTCCGGCAGACCTTGGCGGCGGTCCGCTCCAGGGTGCGTACCCCCGCCTCCCGGGTATAGCCCTCGATCATCTTCCGGTAAACCGAATCCCGGATCTTCAGGCTCCCGGGCTTCAGCCCGTTTTCAAGAATCTGCTTGGGCATCAGATGCCGCTTGAGGATCTGAAGCTTCTCCTCCTCCGTATAGCTGGGCACCTCGATCAGCTCCATCCGGTCCAGCAGCGGGGCCGGAATGGTTTCCATGCTGTTGGCGGTGGTAATGAACATGACCTTGCTCAGATCGAAGGGCAGCTCCAGATAGTGATCCCGGAAGGCGCTGTTCTGCTCGCTGTCCAGCACCTCCAGCAGCGCCGCCGCCGGATTCCCGCGGAAGTCGGCGCTCATCTTGTCGATCTCGTCGAAGAGGAAGACGGGATTGACGGTGCCGGCCTGCTTCAGCCCATAGATGATTCTTCCGGGAATGGATCCGATATAGGTCCTCCGGTGGCCCCGGATTTCCGCCTCGTCCCGGACGCCGCCCAGGCTCATCTGGACGAATTTCCGGTCCAGGGCTTCGGCGATCGCCCTGACGATGCTGGTCTTCCCGACGCCGGGAGGCCCGACGAAGCAGAGGATCGGTCCCTTCATATCCTTTTTCAGCTGCAGCACGGCGAGATACTCGATGATGCGCTCCTTCACCTCGTCCATGCCGTAATGGTTCCGGTTCAGCACCTCCCGGGCCCGCTTCAGATCCAGGTTGTCCTCCGTTTCCTTTCCCCAGGGAAGATCCAGAATCCATTCCACATAGGTCTGGCTCAGCGCCGCCTCCGGGGAACCGGAGGGCATGTGGCCCAGCCGGTCCAGCTCCTTTTCACACTTGGCCCGGGCTTCCTCGTTCAGCGGCGTTTCCTCCATCCGCTTCCGCAGCTCGGCGATGTCGCTGTCGTCCTGATCCCCCAGCTCCGTCTGAATGGCCTTGATCTGTTCCCGGAGATAGTAATCCTTCTGACTCTTTTCAACCTGCTTCTTGATCCGGGCCTGAATCTGCTTCTCGGTGTCGGCCATGTCGGTTTCCCGGGCCAGCACGACGCAGACCTTCTCCAGCCGCCGCATCGGGTTCAGCTCGTTCAGGATCTCCTGCCGCTCCTCCCGCTTCGTCAGCACGTTGGCCGCCAGCAGATCCGCCAGATCCCCGGGCGCCTCGACCATCCGGATCGATTCCACGGTATCCTGGCTCACCCGCCTGGAGGTCAGCGCGTATTCCTCGAACAGATCCTGCGCCGTCCGGATCATCGCCTTCACGTCCCCGCTCCGGGGCGTCCGTTCCTGACAGACCCGGACGGAGGCCTTCATAAAGGGATCCGTCTGCAGCATCTCCTTGATGATGCCGCGGCTTTCCCCCTCCACCAGCACCCGGATGTTTTCCCCCGGCAGGTTCATGACCTGGCGGATCTGAACGATCGTCCCGACCTCGCAGAGATCCGCCGGGCCGGGATCCTCCGTCTCATCGTTCTTCTGGCTGACCACAAATACCTTCTGGTCGTTCATCATGCCCTGTTCCAGGGCGGTAATGGAACGCTGCCGGCCGACGTCAAAATGCAGCACCATATTGGGAAAAACCATCAGCCCCCTGAGCGGCAGGACCGGCAGTTCAGTCACCGATGTATTCCTCATACGTTCCCCCATCTGCTTCCTTTCGGGCCCGCGGCGCCTTATGACGCGTCAGGCTTGTCTTTCTTCTCCTCGTTCCGCCGGGGCAGCCGGCGGCGGGTTCCGTGAATCAGGGTCGGCTTTCCGCCGGTCACCGCATCCCGGGTGATGACGCATTCGCTGATATCCGTCATTCCCGGAAGCTCGAACATCGTATCCAGCATCGCGTCCTCGATGATGGCCCGCAGGCCCCGGGCGCCGCACTTGCGGTCAATCGCCTGCCGGGCGATTTCCCGGACCGCGTCGTCCTCAAAGGTCAGCTTGACGCCGTCCATGTCCAGCAGCGCCTCGTACTGCTTGCAGAGGGCGTTCTTCGGCTCCCGCAGAATCCGAACCAGCGCCTGCTCGTCCAGCCCGTCCAGCGTCACGACCACCGGCAGCCGGCCCACGAATTCGGGAATCAGCCCGTATCTGGTCAGGTCCTCCGGCCGCACCTCCTTCAGGGCGTCGGTCCGGTCCGGATCCCGCCGGCTCTGGATTTCCGCGCCGAAGCCCATGCTCCGCTTCCCGATCCGGTTTTCGATAATCGGAACCAGCCCGTCGAAAGCCCCGCCACAGATGAAGAGAATGTTGGTCGTGTCGATCCGCACCATCTCCTGGTGAGGATGCTTCCGCCCGCCCTGGGGTGGCACGGAGGCCTCCGTCCCCTCGAGGATCTTCAGCAGCGCCTGCTGTACGCCTTCGCCGCTGACATCCCGGGTGATGGACATGTTCTCCCCCTTCCGGGAGATCTTGTCGATTTCGTCGATATAAATGATTCCCCGCTGGGCCTTCTCGATATCCCAGTCCGCCGCCTGGATCAGCCGCAGCAGGATGGTTTCCACGTCGTCCCCAACGTAGCCCGCCTCCGTCACGCTGGTGGCGTCGGCGATGGCGAAGGGCACCTGCAGAATGCGGGCCAGCGTCTGGGCCAGATAGGTTTTTCCGCTTCCCGTCGGGCCCAGCAGCAGGATATTGCTCTTCTGGAGCTCCACGTCGTCCTTCCGCGGCCGCCGGTTGATCCGCTTATAGTGGTTGTAAACCGCCACGCTCAGGGCCCGCTTGGCCCGCTCCTGGCCGATGACATATTCGTCCAGCGTCCGCTTCATCTCTGCCGGGGGGAGCAGGTTGACCTTCTTGGGGGTGGTGACGTATTCCTCCCCGTAGTCATCCTTTTCGTCGCTGAGAATGCTGTTGCACAGCGCGACGCACTCGTTGCAGATATAGACGTTGGGGCCGGCCACCAGCCGCTCCACCAGCCGCTGATCCTTGCCGCAGAAGGAGCATCGGGGGCCCTGCCTGGAATAATTATTCGCCATGGTTTTCCTCACTTATCCGTCTTTTTGTCCCGGGGCTGATAGATCTCGTCGATAATATGATACTCCAGCGCTTCCTCCGCGCTCATGAAGTAGTCCCGCTCCACATCCGCCTGAAGCTTCTTCAGGGGCTGGCCGGTCATCTCCGCCATCATGGCCGTCATCTTTTTCTTGGTTTTCATCAGCCATTCCGCCCGGATGGCCACGTCCGTCGCCTGGCCCTGGGCGCCGCCGAGGGGCTGGTGAATCATGACCTCCGCGTTGGGCAGGGCCAGCCGCTTCCCCTTCTCGCCCGCCATCAGCAGGAAGGCCCCCATGCTGGCCGCCATGCCGACGCAGACCGTCCGGACCTGGGGCCGGATATACCGCATCGTATCGTAGATCGCCATGCCGGCGGTTACGCTGCCGCCGGGGCTGTTGATGTACAGGCTGATATCGCTGTCCGGATCCTCCATCTCCAGGAAGAGCAGCTGCGCCACGACCAGGTTCGCGGTATCGTCGTTGATCTCTCCCCCCAGGAAAACAATCCGGTCCTTCAGCAGCCTGGAATAAATATCGTAGGATCTCTCTCCCCGGTTCGTCTGTTCAATGACCATGGGTATCAGCGGCATCGGAAATCTCCTTTCTTCGAACAAAACCGGCGGCCCAACAGGGCCGCCGTTGGGTTTTCTGCGTTACTCGGCGTCGGTCTTCTCTTCCGGATTCTCCTGAGCCTTGCGGGCGGTTCTGCGGGCCGGCTTCTTCTCGGCGGCCGGCTCGTCCTTCTCCGCCGGATCCTCGGCTTTCTTCGCGGCCTTCCGGGCGGGCTTTTTCGCCGCCTTCTCCGGCTTCTCGGTCTCCTCCTGCTTCGGCTCCTCCGCCGGCTTGTCCTCGACGGTGGCGCTCTTCCGGAGGAATTCCAGGGTCTTCCGGATCGTGGCGCTGTTCTTCAGATAGTTCTTCTGCGACTCCGTCAGATTCTCTTTGAAGGCTTCCGTCTCCTGACCCATCCGCTCCGCCTGCTCGGCGATCTCCTTTTCGACCTCTTCCTCGGTGGCCTCGATCTTCTCGGCCTTGCGGATCTCCTCCAGCACCAGATCATTGATCACGCGGATCCGGGCGTCGGGCTTCTGCATCTCGATCAGGCTTTCCCGGGTGGTCCCGGTATACTTCATATAGTCATCCAGGCTGATGCCCTGATAGCTCATCCTCATGGCCATTTCCTGAAGCAGGTATTCCGCCTCGTCCTCGATCATGGCCTCAGGAATATCGATCTGGGTATTCTCCCGGATCTTCTCCAGCAGCGCGTTCTCCACGATCGCCTCGTTGTTGCGGTCGATCCGCTCCTGAAGCTCCTTCACGATGGCGGCGCGATATTCGTCAAAGGTGTTGTATTCGCTGACGTCCGCGGCGAAATCGTCGTCCAGCTCCGGCTTCTCCGTCGTCTGGATCCCGTTGACCTTAACGTGGAAGACCGCCGCCTTCCCCTTGAGATCCTCCTGATGATATTCCTCCGGGAAGGTCACGTTCAGATCCTTCTCCTCCCCGATGGAAAGGCCGATCATCTGCTCCTCAAAGCCCGGAATGAAGGTGTGGGAGCCGATCCGCAGGGTCTGATCCTGGGCGGTTCCGCCGTCAAAGGCCACCCCGTCCACCGTTCCCGCGTAGTCCAGGTTCACGGTATCGCCGTCCTGAACGGGCCGGTCCTCGATCTCCACCGTGCGGCTGGCCTTGTCCCGGTCCTGCTCGATCCGAGCGTCGATCATCTCGTCCGTCAGCTTCTGCCGGTTCACCTGCACCGTCAGGTTCCTGTATTCCCCAAGGGTCACGTCGGGCCGGACAAAGACCTCCACCTTCAGCTTCAGATCCTTGCCCTTGCCGATCTCCTCGATATCCGCCTGGGGCCGGTCCACCGGCTTCAGGTCAAATTCCTCGACCGCCGCCTCATAGGCCTCCGGCAGCAGCTGGTTGACCGCCTCGTCAAAGAACACATCCTCACCGTAGAGCGTTTCAATCATCTTCCGGGGAGCCTTGCCCTTGCGGAATCCGGGAACGTTAATCCGGTGGCGCAGCTTCAGATAAGCGGCCTGCGTCGCTTCGTCGAACTTTTCGGCGGGAATGGTCAGGTTCAGCCGGGCTTTGTTTCCGGATACTTTCTCGTAGGTATGGCTCATGAACTGTTTTCCTCCTGTGTCCTTTCAAGGACGTCTTTTCCGCGGCGCAAAACGCCGTCTGGCATTCTACCACAAGTTTTCCCTGATTGCAACCGATTCCGGCGCGCTTACCACGGATCCCCCTCCGCCGGCAGAAGGGCCGAGGTTCCGACGCCGAGGATATCGCTGGTCCGCCGGGAGGACCGGTTCCCCGCGTCCGTCATGCGGCACAGCTGATGCCCCATGAACACGATGCAGGAGGTATCCCCCCCGTCGAGGTTGAAGCCGTTCACGCAGCCCTTTTCCTTCAGCCGCTCCGCGAGAAAGGTGATCCCCGCGCCCTTGCTGCGCTTGATCCGTCCCTCCAGCATCATGAAGAAGTAATGGCCTTTCTCCACCATGCCGATGGCCGTCCGGGGCGCGGTGCTCTTCCCGTACTTGTTCAGTGACGCCTCGTTCAGCTCCCCGTCCCGAAGGAGCCAGGGCCCGAAGGCCAGCACATCCCGGGCGCCGGCGGCCAGGTATTCCTCCGCGGTCCGCTCATTGCTGTCGAACACCTGAAGATCCCCGTCGGGGAAAAGGGCCAGGCAGTCCAGGTTCGGAAACTTGCTGGCCCGGGCCGGCCAGGTTTTCTCGCTGTAGACCCTGCCGTTCCGGATAATAATCCCGACCCGGATCTTCTGCTGCATCCGCGTTTGGCAGTAATCGCTCGACAGCGCCAGCACGGTTCCCGTCCGCCGGCAGATCTTGTAGGGATAGTCCGCGCTGGACAGCCACTTCTCCGGATCGTTGGGGATCATGTGGGGCGTCTCGCTCCCCCCGGCGCACCAGACCTCCGCCTCGTACCATACGCGGTTCGGCTTCTTTTCCTGCCTGCGGTAGATCTCCACCTTCAGGGTGGGGCTGGCGTAGCGCCAGAGGCCCTCCTCCGGGTTTTCATACACAAATTCGCCCGAATCCAGGAACCCCTGCCCGTTCAGCGGGGGAAACGCCGCCTCGTCCTCCTCCGCCGCCGCGAAGGAGAGCGCGCCCGCCGCCATAAGCAGGATCAGGATCAGGCAGAGAAACCGCTTTCCGACTCTTCCGTTCATCCGACCCCCATCATCCGGTGAAGCACCTCCTGATAGGCCTCCGCCGCTCCGTCCATGTCTCTTCTGAACCGGTCGATATCCAGCGGCTCATGGGTGCTGCTGTCCCAGAACCGGGCGGTATCCGGCGTAATCTCGTCCGCCAGGATGATCCTTCCGTGATACCGGCCGAACTCCAGCTGATAATCGATCAGCTCGATATTGATCTCCTTCAGATAGGAGGTCAGGATCTCGTCCACCTGCAGGCTGATCTGGGTAATCCGGTCCATCTCCTCCGGCGTGGCGAGCTTCATGGCATAGATATGCGTATGGTTCACCAGCGGATCCTCGTCCATATCCAGGTTGCGCAGGTTGTATTCCACCACGGGCGTTTCCAGCTTCATTCCGATCGGCAGCCCGGTCCGGGTATTCAGGGTCCCGGCGACCCGGTTCCGGATCTTGACGGAAATCGGAATCATCTCGCAGCGCTTGACCAGGCTGTGCCTTGCGTCAATCCGGCGGATGAAATGCGTCTCGATCCCGTGCTCCTGAAGCAGCCTGAAAAGCTGCTCGCAGACGGCGTTGTTGACTTCCCCCTTGCCGAGGATCCGCCCGCGCTTCAGCCCGTGAAAGGCCATGGCCTCATCCTTGAAATAGACGATGGCCTGGTCGGGATCCTCTGTCGCATAGACCTTTTTCCCCTTGCCTTCCCGCAGAATCTCCCCGATTTCCGGCATCGTCCGCTCCTCCGTTCCGTTTGGATATCACAGTGTATCACGTTCGTTCGCTTTTCTCAAGAAACAAATCATGATTTCTTTCGCCCATTTTGAACAAAACTTTTCGTTTCGTCCCATAAAGGCCTCGCCGGGATGACAGAATGACGGGAATGGGGTATAATTCATCCGGCGGAACCCTCCGGCGCTGTCCGGAGTTCCCGCCGCAGCGTTTAATCTTTTTTCAGGAGGAACATTGTTTTCTATGGATCAATACAGTAAAGCACGCCGGGAAGGTCTTCGGGTTTATGCCGCCGCCATCGCGGCCAACGAGGATCCCTACCTTCCCGTTCTGGAGGATAAGGTCCCGGGGCTGGCTCAGCTGAGCCGCCAGTCCCTCGGGGTAATCTCGATTCCGGTGGACCGGATCGTCGGTTCCGTCTCCTCCGGCCGCTCCTATGCCTTCGCCGGCAACTTCATGCCGATCCTCGAGGGGGCCAGCGAGTTCAGCAATAAGTGGCAGCGCCTGTATGAAAGCGTGGAGCAGGAGGGCGTCAACATGCCCATCACCGCGCTGGAATACCTGGGTCAGTATTATGTCATCGAGGGAAACAAGCGGACCTCGGTCATGAAGTCCATGGGGGCGGCGGATCTGGAGGCGGATGTCACCCGGGTCATCCCCGCGCGGGACGGCTCCCCGGAGGTGGAGGCCGCCTTCGAGTACTATGATTTCACGAAGGAAACCGGCCTTTACGCCCTGTATTTTACCCGTCCCGGCTCCTTCCAGAAGCTGGTTTCCCTCCCGGGCATGCGGGCGGGGGAAAAATGGACGGAGGATGAGATTCTCTCCCTCCGCAAGATCTTCCAGTATTTTCGGATGGCCTATCTGGCCGAAATGAAGGAGCGTTCCGCCCTGCCGGTGGGGGACGCGTTTCTGACCTGGCTTTCCGCCTTCGGCTACCTGGCGGTCCGGGATGAGGATCAGGAAAAGGTTCGGGACCAGGTGCGCCTGATGGCGCGGGAATTCGAGGTCCGGGAAGGCCGGGTCAACCTGGTCATGGAGGCGGAGAAGCCCAGCCCGGCGCTCCCGCTTCTGTCCTCCCTTTTCCGGCCCTCGAAGGTCAAGGCCGCCTTTCTCTTTACCCGTTCCGTGGACGAATCCGCCTGGAATTACTGGCACAACCTCGGCCGGCTGGAGGCGGAGCAGACCCTCGGCAGCAAGGTGGAAACCGCCATCCGGATCGTTCCCTCCCGGGGGGAAACCGCCGCGGCCATCGATCAGCTGATCGCCGAGGGCTACACCGCGATCTTCGCCACCTCGCCGGTCATGCTCAACAGCATTATCGAGCCGGCCCTGGAGCATCCGGAGGTCAAGTTCCTCTGCTGCTCCCTCCTGTCCAAGTATACGAATATCCGAACCTATTATATCCGCTTCTATGAGGCGAAGTTCCTGCTGGGCATGGCGGCGGGCATCCTTTCCCAGAGCGGCAAGATCGGCTATATCGCCGACTTCCCCATCTACGGAACCCCCTCCGCCGCCAACGCCTTCGCCCTGGGGGCCCGGATGGTCAACCCCTCCGCCAAAATCTATCTGAACTGGGTTTCCTCCGTGTATTTCGACGCGGACCATCCCTTCCTGGATCCGGAAATCCAGGTGATCTGCAACCGGGATATCACGGCCCCCAACCACGAGGCCCGGGATTACGGGCTCTATGTCCTCCGGAACGGTGAAATCGTCAACATGGCGACCCTGATTCCCCGCTGGGGTCCCTTCTACCGCATGATGATCGAAATGATTCAGGACGGCTCCTTCTCCGCCGAAGGCCGGGAAAAGGCCACCAACTACTGGTGGGGGCTGGGCTCCGGCATCCTGGACGTGGCCTTCTCCGCCCGGATGGATCCCTACGTGGTCCGCCTGATCAGCCATTTCCGCCAGGAGCTCCGGGAGGGCTCCTTCTCCCCCTTCGAAGGGGAGCTGCGAGATCAGTCCGGCATCCTCCGCTGCGAAGGGGACCGCCGCCTGACCCCGGCGGAGATCATGTGTATGGATTACCTGGTGGACAATATCATCGGTTTCCTCCCGAAGGAGGAGGAGCTGATCGAATCCGCCCGGCCCCTGGTTCGCCTTCAGGGCATTCACGGGGAACTGACCCCCGAGCTTTCCGCCTTCAGCTGGAACAGAAAGTGAGATCACTCCTATGAGGATTCTGGCCATCTCCGACGAACCCTCCCCCCGGCTCTGGGGGGAGCAGTGCAGGCAGGCCCTCTCCGGCATCGATCTGATTCTCTCCGCCGGGGATCTTCCGGCCTCCTACCTGAGCTACCTGACCTGCTTTTCCTCCGCCCCCGTGGTCTACGTCCACGGCAATCACGACGACAGCTACGCCAGAAAGCCCCCGGAGGGCTGCCTCTGCGCGGACGGAAAGGTCGTGCTGGTCAACGGGGTCCGGATCCTCGGCCTCGGCGGTTCCATCCGGTACCGGCCGGACGCGGTCAATATGTATACGGAAGAGGAGATGGCCGCGCGCATCGCCTCCCTCAGAGGGTATCTGAAGCGGATCCGCGGCTTCGATATTCTCCTGACCCACTCCCCCCTCCGGGGAGTCGGCGATCAGGACAACCGGACCCACCGCGGGTTTGAGTGCTTCGCCCCCCTGCTGGAAACCTGGCATCCCGCCGTCATGGTCTTCGGCCATGTTCATCAGGCCTACAGCTCCACCTTCGTCCGCCGGCTGGAATACGCCGGCGTTCCCCTGATCAACGCCTCCGTCTCCTGGGCCTTCGATCTCCCGCCCCTGCAGCCTCATCCGGAACCCACCTGGCTGGGCCGGCGCCGCCTGCTCCGGGACAGCGAGCTTTAAGCGGCCAAAAGCGGAACAGGCTCCGGAAATCGCATCGCCCCTTTTATCTTTCATACTGTTTTCTTGCATAAAAAATTTTTATGTTATATCCTCTGCTGAGAGAGGCGGTTGTTGTTATCGGGATTCGGTGAGGTGTGAACTCCATGAAGTTTCAGGAATATGGGCAGAAGCAGAATCCCGCAATCCTTCTGCTCCACGGCGGCGGACTGTCATGGTGGAACTATCGGGAAGCAGCCGAGCTTCTGCAGGATCGGTTCCGCATCATCCTGCCCATCCTGGACGGACACGCAGGGAGTGATCGTCCCTTTACATCGATTGAGGAAAACGCCTCCGGGATCATCTCTTTCATCGACGAACAGCTGGGTGGCTCCGTTTCCCTGATCGGAGGTCTTTCTCTGGGCGGACAGGTTTTGCTTGAAATGCTGTCGCAGCGCAAAGACATCTGCTCCCATGCATTAGTTGAGAGCGCCGCCATCATTCCGTCAAAGCTGACCCATGCCCTGATCGCGCCTGCCTTCGGGAGCAGCTACGGGCTGATCAGGCGCAGAAGCTTTGCCCGGCTGCAGTTTCAATCCCTGCACATCAAGCCGGAACTGTTTGAAGACTATTACCGGGATACCTGCCGGATCCGGAAGCAAGACATGATTGCTTTTCTGAGGGCAAACACATCCTATGCACTGAAGGATGCATTCCCGGAGGCGGCCGCGGAGGTGCATGTATGTGTCGGGGAAAAGGAAACCCGCGTCATCCTGCGCTCAGCCGAAGCCATCTGCAGGATGCGCCCGGCCTGCAGGCTGCACCGTCTGCCCGGCCTCAGGCACGGTGAATTCTCGATCAACCATGCGGCCCGCTATGCTGACTTTATACGAGAAATCGTTCAGGGCGGGTAAATTCCAGTTTTGAGGATGGTATCAATGAAGCAGATAACGAACAAAGAATATGAAGAATGGCAGAAATACAAGGAGGAAAAAGCGAAAGGCCACATCCTGATGCCGGACACCCTCCGTTTCATCTGTGCCGCCAATGATTATGATCCGACGAAGATCGGTCAGCATTTCCTGGAGGGGCTGCCCAAGGTATGCCCGCCGGAAGAAGAGCATAAACTCCGGTTATAGTATGATCAGCGTCATAAAGGTGAAAGGAAAGAGAAATGAGCAAGCCGGATTTTTCAGGCTTTGTTGAAGAGATACATGAGAATGGCTGGCAGGTTTATGGCCTGGAGCTGTGGCAGGACGGAAAACTGGAAGCAGCATAATATCGGGATTTGTAAATACGAAACAGTTAACTGACAGAAAAAGTGGTTTTCAAGATGAAAGAGACAAGAATAAAAAACACCATAGTACTATCAACAGACAGGAAAGGATCTCCAGGTTCTCCTTTTGATCAGAAGGCTGCAGAAAATGCGTTGCGCTTTCACAGAAGTCTCCCAATGTACAAAGAGACAAAGCTTGTTTCTCTTCGTACTGCCGCTGAGAAACTCGGTGTGAAAGCGATCTATCTTAAGGATGAATCAACAAGATTCGGATTGAAGGCATTCAAGGGGCTCGGCGGAAGCTACGCCGTATTCAGGATCTTATGTGATAAACTGAATATGGATTACAGGACTGCGGTCTTCAGTGATTTTATGACAGACGAAAACCGCGAAAAAAGCAGCGAGGTCATTTTTGTCACTGCAACGGATGGAAATCATGGGAGAGGAGTCGCCTGGGCTTCGAGCCTGTTTGGATGCAGGGCATACGTCTACATGCCGGCAGGTTCCACAGAAGCACGCAGAAAAGTGATCGAGGATGCGGGTGCAGAGAAAGCCGTTATCTGCGATCTCAACTATGATAAAGTCGTCCAATTCGCCAGGAGACAAGCCGAAGAGAACGGATGGATGCTGATCCAGGATACATCGTGGGAAGGCTATGAGAAGATCCCGCAGTGGATCGTAGAAGGATATCTCACAATGGGTGCTGAGATCTGCAAACAGCTTGACGGAGACGTCCCGACGCATGTGTTTCTGCAGGCTGGTGTAGGAGCAATGGCAGGCGGGATCCTGGGGTATCTGTCAAATGCTTTCGCTGCGAACGAGCCGGTGTTCACGATCGTTGAGCCGATGACGGTCGCATGTCTTTACGAATCCGCAAAAGCCGGAGACGGGAGCATCCGATCCATTTCAGGAGATCCCGTAACAATTATGGCGGGGCTGAACTGCGGAACCCCTTGCAGCATTACATGGCCAACCATCCGGGACAGGGCCAGCTTTTACTGTGCCTGCACGGATGATGTATCAAAGGATGCAATGCGAGAACTTGTCTGCTTTCCAAATGAAAAAGAGCGGGTGGTGGCAGGAGAATGTGGTGCAGTGACGTATGGTGTTCTCAAGGAGATCATAAAGGACAATTCTTTGAAAAGGGAAATGGGAATCGATGAAGAATCGATCATTCTCCTAATAAGCACAGAGGGAGATACGGATCCGGAAGAATACAAAAAAATTGTAAACAGTTAATTCGGGATTTGTCGGAGGAAGCAAATGAAGAGAAATGAAATCGTGGCGGAGTTGTTCCGCTTGCAGGATAAGGAATATGCCCGGATGCAGGCCAAGATCATTCCCACTGTGTCTCCTGACAGAATCATAGGGGTTCGAACACCCGCCCTTCGGGATTTTGCAAAGAGCCTGAGCAAAGATCAGGACATAGGTGAATTCTTGTCATACCTGCCACATCAGTATTTTGATGAAGACCAGCTGCATGCGTTTGTAATATCGCTGGAGACGGATTTTGACAAGTGTATAGCAGAGGTCGATGCGTTTCTGCCATTTATTGATAATTGGGCAACCTGCGATCAGCTTTCTCCCAAAGCATTCAAAAAAGAGCCGGAAAAGCTGCTCCCCTACATTCAGATTTGGATAAAATCAGATAAAACCTACACGGTCAGGTTTGCAATAGGTTTGCTGATGCAGCATTTTCTGGACGACCATTTTGATTTAAAGTATGCTGATGAGGTGGCAGGAATCAGGTCAGAGGAATACTATATCAGGATGATGATCGCATGGTATTTTGCGACTGCTCTGGCGAAGCAGTATGAACTGGTTTTACCATACTTGGAAGATAAACGACTGGACGATTGGGTGCATAACAAGGCTATCCGGAAAAGCATTGAAAGCTATAGGATTACCAATGAACAAAAGGCATATTTAAGAACATTAAAGGTGCGGCAGAGTAAGCTGTACTAAATTCCAGTTTCATGAGGAGACAGTCAATGAAGCAGATTACGAACAAAGAATATGAAGAATGGCAGAAATACAAGGAGGAGAAGGCAAAAGGCCATATCCTGATGCCAGACACTCTCCGTTTTATCTGCGCTGCCAATGATTATGATCCGACAAAGATCGGTCAGCATTTCCTGGAGGTGCTGCCCAAGGTATGCCAGCCGGAAGAAGAGCATAGACTCCGGTTATAGTACCGTTCTGCAATCTGCTCTATGTGAAAGAAACGATGCAAAGGCAGGGCTATGGCCGCTCTCTTATGGAACACTGGGAAAGTGATATGAAAGCCAGGGGCTATGATCTTGTGATGACGTCCACTCAGACAGATGAAGAAGCACAGCACTTCTATCGGGCCCTTGGTTATCAGGACTGCGGTAGTCTGATTCTGCCGTTTCCCGGATATGAGCGTAAGCGTCCCATAATCGGTGTCTATGAATGACCCGGCCTCTCAGATAGAATGGATCAAACCAAACTATCGGGGAGGCGTTTTCATTGGATAAAGCAATCATGAGCGTCCGGATGAAGAAGTGGGCTGGGATCCTTCAGGATGCCGCAGCCAGCGGACTACCCAAGGTCACCTGGTGCGAGCAGAACGGGATTAACCGGCGCCAATTCTTCCACTGGCAGAAGAAGATCCGGGAGTTCGTTCTGGAGCAGCATCCGGAGCTGGGACTGTCCATGCCGGACGGTCAGATCAGGGCAGTGAACAACCAAATGACATCATCCCTTCCTATTTTCTACGAACTGAAACCGCAGACTTCATTACCTTCTGATCCGGCGAACAATCCTGACTCTTCTTTTTCGGCGGAGGCCATGATTCAGCTCGGGCAGTGCCAGGTCTACGTCGGAAACACAACCAGTGAGAGAACCTTGGCCATGATCCTCTCGGCGATTCAGCATGCTTAGGGAAGCCGGCGGGATCCGGCGCGTGGTCCTGGCCTGCGGAAGAACGGATCTCCGGAGAGGAATTGACGGCCTGGCCGCCACGGTTCGCCTGGCATATGGCCTGGATCCCCTGGAAGAGGGAACTCTGTTCCTCTTCTGCGGTGTGAAAAAGGACCGGATCAAAGGGTTGCTCTTTGAGGGGATCGGCTTCTGCCTGTTTACGCTCCGTCTGAGCGACGGTCGGTTCCAATGGCCGAACACACCAGATGAAGCTCGTGACATAACCATGGAACAGTACCGGCGTCTTCTGGATGGCTTTGCGGTTGAATCCAGCATCCGGAGATACGTCCGAAAAGATTCGGAAAGTCAATGAAATCTTCGATTTTTCAACGTCCGGAGCACCTTTGATAATATTCATGAAATAGTGACATAACTTTAATATTTATGTAACTATTTTGTTTGACATTTCCTCGTATAAGTGATATAATGAACACAGTTCTGAAACGAGGAGTGATCCGGATGGCAATTATCCAGCAGTACCACAAGGATACTGATACCACCTATGTCTATGAATCCGAAAGCTATTGGGTTCCGGAGCTGGGCCAGTCCAGATCCAGAAGAAAATGTATCGGAAAGATAGATCCGGCGACCGGAGAAATTGTCCCTTGCGGGAAACGGGGCCCGAAGAAGAAGGTGCCGGAGACGCCCGCCGAAACGGTGGACAGCGAGGAGTACAAGCGGCTTCGCTCCAAATACGAGCAATCCTTGGCCGAAACAACGCAGCTTCGGCTGAAACTCTCGGAAACAGAGAAAGAACTCTCTGAACTCAGGAAGCAGAACCAGCGGATGATATCTACGATCCAACGAATCCGGGGTCTGTGCGCGGAAGGCTGAGGAGCCTTTCAATTCTGAGACAAAGGAGTGCTCCCAATGCAGGCAGCAAAGGTGGAAGCTTTTCGTCATTCCCTGGAGGGGAAAACGAAGGCGGAAACCGACGAGATTGCTGTCAGGTATTATTGTGCCTGGAATGACGCTGAAATTCATCTGAAAGAAACTGAAAACGCCAGCACTGAGATGGCTCTCCAGTACCAGCAAATGAAAATCGAGCGGGATGCTGCCCTCAAAGAAAACGAGATTCTTCGGAAGCAGAACCAGCATCTGACCGGTATCCAGACCATTCAGACGAATGAGCTGTTTGGCCGCAGTACGGAAAAGACGGAGGATGTTCTTGGGCAGGTTCTCAACGGCGATATCCCCGACGGAGATCCTCTGTCAGAAGAAAGCCCTGAAGGAAAAGAAAAACCCGAAACAGATGAGGATGAAAAAACCAGGCGGAAAACCCGCGAGCGAGTAAAGAAACTGCTTCGCCTGCTGTTTGGCGGCCCGGACCAACCCGGACAGGATGAACAGAAACGGAGAATGGATCTGTCCAAACTGCCGGTACAGACCATCTTTGACTACGACATTGAGGAGCTGAACCGTAAATACGGTGAAGGAAACTGGCGGTTTGCCTTCTGGTCAGAGAGAAAGACCGTGGAGCGGGTTCGCCAAACCTCTTACGTGAAGTCCGTGTTTAAACCCATTGTCTCTGTTGGCCTGGACCACCAGCTGATCCGCCCCGTATGGGAGAATGCACTGATTCCGAAGAGCGTAGCATCTCCGTCCCTGCTTTCGGAACTCATGGTGGACTGGTGCAGGATGTTTCTGCCGCTTTACCGACAGGAAATGAATGAGGAGCGCTTCGGATTTCCCCTTTCCCGGCAACGGCGGTCCAGCTGGATTGGATACGTTGTCCGGCATTATCTGCTGCAGGTCTATCTGTATCTATGCGGTCAGCTGAAGGAGTATCGCTACCAGCAGTGCGATGAGACCTATTGGCAGGTAGTCCTGGATGAGCGGAAGGCCGGAGCTAAGAGCTTCATCTGGGTTCACCGTTCCGGGGAATTGCTGCCGGGTCCGGCAATTGTTGCGTACTGCTACGAGAAGACGAGAGGCGCGGATCACCTCCGGAACTTCTATGCCGGGATTCTGCAAATGATCTATCTGACCTGTGACGCCTACGGCGCATATCCGTGCTTTGCCAGCGAAACCGGCGGATTGATGATTCTGACCGGCTGCTACATGCACTGCAGAAGGCGCTTCGTGGAGGCAGCGCTGATCCTGAAG
Organism: Clostridia bacterium; assembly: GCA_017433405.1. Lineage (GTDB taxonomy): Bacteria > Bacillota > Clostridia > Christensenellales > Aristaeellaceae > Aristaeella. The sequence continues at coordinate 33,571 of JAFRHH010000007.1, forward strand.
CTGAACAACCTCACAGACGACCAGATCCGTGAGCTTCCTGAGGTGAAAGCCGTTGCACTCATTGCGGAAATCTACATTGCCGATAACGCCTTGAAGGGACTGCCTGCCGACATGCGGCAAAAGCAGCGCCAGGAGAGTGTCCTTCCCAAGGTAAATGTCTTCTTCGACTTCATCCGCACGATTGATCTGAATGATCCGTTGGTCAGCGACAAACTGCGGGATGCAGTCCAGTATGCACTGAACCAGGAAGAAAACCTCCGGAAATTCCTGGATGACGGCAACATTCCTCTGGACAATGGGGCAACCGAACGGTCAGTGCGGCCTGTGGCGCAATTCAGACGCAACAGTCTCTTCAGCTTCACGACCAGTGGTGCCGAGGTGATGGTCGTGATTTTCACTCTGATTGAAACAGCCAAGGCCAACCAAGCGGATCCCTACTACTATCTGAAGTATCTGCTGGAGCAGATGCCGCAGCATCTCTATGACCGAGGGAAGGAATCTGAATACATGCCGGATCTGATGCCTTGGTCGCAGCGGTATCGATCCTACGAGGCCGATGAAAAGGAGAAACTCGTCAAAGCCCAGGCCCCGCCGGGGAACGAGAAGCCTCGCACACCCCGAAAACGGGATAAAGTCGTCCAATCTGCGTAAAACACTCCATTCTACCGTTCACTGTGCACTCAGCGGTTTTGTTGAAGTGCACTTTTTACACTGGAGTGCGGAAACGCCCAACACTTTTTGTATGGTGTGCGGAAAGTGCGGATCGGCAGTTTCCGACTTACCCGCTGGTATGGTAGCAGATCCCGGAGCGGATTAAAAGACACCGATTACAAGACGCTTACATATGAGCAGCCTGCGGAGCTAATCATGGCAAAGCAGATTTAATATCGGGCATCAGAAAAAATATGGCATCCTGCTTCCAGAACCTCTGGTGTCAGGATGCCATTTTGTATTCCTGCCTGCCTCCAGGCGAGTGGAAGCAGGCGCTTTTGGCTTGTTGGGTAGGTTCCCTTTCCGCGGATCACTGGGGAAGAGGGAGTCCGGTCTTTTCAGAAAACTCCTTTAGGGACATGTTCATCCGCTTCGCGGCTTCATTCATGGAAATCACATGATCCCTGACCAGGTCGGAAAGCATTTTGATGCCTCCTGCCATTTCTCCTTCCGCACGGCCTTCCGCGCGGCCTTCCGCACGGCCTTCCATGCGGCCTTCCAAGCGGCCCTTCGCCAGGCTCCTTCTTGCAATGGCTTCGCCCAGGTTGCACATGCTGCTCATCTCCTCTTCCATGGTTTCGTTCATCTGTATGCGGTATTCCTCTTCCAGCTGCTGTTTTCTGCTTTCCAGCGGCTGCTCGCTGGTCAGCAGCAGGCTCAGAAAACGGATCAGCGGATGATCGCTCTTCGTGGCCTCCGGGCCCAGGGTGACGACGATCACTTGCAGCTTGTCATAATCCTGTTCCTCAGCCGGCAGCTTCCCCAGCCGCCGCAGCTGCTGCATCCGGTATTCGGTAATCGAGTGCTGCCCGCTGGCGCTTTCAGGGCAGATCCAGATGCTGTAAACCTTCTGCAGCTTCTGGTATTCCTGGTGGGTGAAGACCGTACCGTACTGGGCGGAAAGCATCCGGGCGCAGTAGTATATTCCCCGGGTTACCACCCGATACCGCAGATCGTCATCCGCCTGGATTTCCAGATTGATAATCAGCCGGATCAGGGCGTTCGATTGGGGGGCCTTC
>JAFRHH010000058.1 GCA_017433405.1 Clostridia bacterium
CTGTAGAGCGTTTCTCCCCGGAAGATCTTATCCAGATTTCCGGCAAAATCCAGGCCATACCGGCGCTTCAATCTGTTCAGTTCGGCTCTTAATTTCTCTTCCCGCTGCTCCTGAACCTCCGGCATGAAATCCTCAAACCGAAGCTGTCTCCCGTTTTCACCGATCAGCTGATAAATCCCGACCCCGGCCAGGCGGACAGATTTCCGGGGCACCTGGTTCAGCAGTCCACCGGCCTCCTCCCAGATGACCGCCGCGGACCGGGAAGCCGGAATCAGTTTTGACCGGGTGATGCTCTTCATGTCCGAAAAGGTCAGCTTCAGCGTAACGCCCTGTCCGTAGAGTCCGACCCGCGCCGCCCTTCTTTCCACACTGATAGCCAGCAGCAAAATGACGTCTTCAATGAAACCAAAGTCCCCCGCATCCTCCTGAAACGTAATTTCCCGGCTGATAGATTTCGCGTCCTCCGGTTTATAGGGGCTGACCTTCCTGTCGTCGATGCCGAAGGAAAGCTGCGTTATCCATTCTCCCTGCTTTCCAAAGGATCGGATGACCTCGTCCCGGTGCTGCTGAATATCCCGAACCGTGTAAATGCCCATCCGGTTCAGCTTCTCCGCCGTCCTGGCCCCAACGGTGTAAAGCGCTCTGACATCCCGGTCAATCATCAGGTCAATATAATCCCGGGCCGTCGGGATCTCGAAATATCCATCCGGCTTCTTCTCTTCGCTGGCCATCTTGGCCGCCGTCTTGGAATAGGCGACGCCGATCGAGCAGGTCAGCTTCAGCTCTTCCTTCGTGCGCTGCTTGATCCGCCTGGCAAAGCCGCAGGCCCGTTCCCATGTGCCGGCGGTCCCGGTGACATCCAGGTAGGCCTCGTCCAGGGCAATATATTCCGCCGCGGTGGCATAGACGTTCCAGATTTCATGAAGCTGTTGCGATACGGCCCTGTACTTTTCAAAGTTCGGGTGCATATAGACGCCGTTCGGGCAAAGGCGATAAGCTTCCTTGATATTCATGGCCGAGTGAACACCGAACTTTCTCGCTTCATAGCTACACGTCGCGACGACGCCCCGCTCCCGCGGCAGCGAGCCAATGATCAGCGGCTTCCCTCTGAGCGACGGGTTATCCCGCGTTTCAACCGAGGCATAAAAAGCGTCCATATCCACATGGATAATGATCTGATTCGCTTTCTCCACCTCCCGCCGCAGCGCCCCTGAACTGACTGATCTGTTTTGAGCTTCTCCTCTGTGAACGTCATTTCATCTCCCGGATGTTAACAGCAGGACGGTCTCCCCTATTCCCCCGCAAGGCGCAGGCGGAGGCAGTTCGGCAAGTCCGCATGGCCATCCCATCTGTATTCCATGCCCTCCGTCACGCCCCGCAGCATCTTCATGACCAGTTCATCCATCCCTGCGGTTACATCCAGCTGCGCACCGTCATAGCTGAAGCTCCATTGCCCGCGCTCTTCTCCCGCGGAGTATTCACACGCGGCCAGGATGTGCGGGAATTCGGGCAGAGAAAGGAACAGCTGCATCGTTTCTTCGAACGCCAGCAGAATCCGGTTTGCCTGTTTCGGAACAATCTGACTTTTTCCGCACCATGCTTCAATCTGCCCCACCATCCCCAGGAAGTCGTAATCCCGGCTTGTGATGTTCAGCTCCAGAACCTTCAGTCTGTTGATAAACCGGCGCGTGTTCTCTCTCTGAGGATGATCAAAGATCTGCTCCGGCGTTCCGTCCTCATAGATACCGCCCTCGTCCATGTAGAAAACACGGTTGCTGATCGCCCGGGCAAAGTTCATTTCATGCGTCACGATCATCAGGGTTTTGCCGGTTTTCGCCAGATCCCGAATCACAGCCTGCACCTCCCCCACCATCGTCGGATCCAGGGCGCTGGTGGGCTCGTCCAGCAAAATGACATCCGGGTCCATCGCCAGCGTTCGGGCGATGGCGATACGCTGCTTCTGTCCTCCTGAAAGCTCGTCCGGGTAGTTCAGCGCCTTCTCCGCCAGCCCCACCGTGCGAAGAAGACGCATCCCCTCATCATACGCTTCCTGCCTGCTTTTTCCCAGCAGATCCACGGGAGACAGCATGATGTTCTCGATCACCGTCAAATGCCCGAACAGATTAAAGTTCTGAAACACCATCCCCATCTTCTGCCGCACTTTGGTGATATCGCACCGCCTGTCCGTGATTTCCAGGCCGTCCACCCAGACCTTGCCGGAGGTAGGCTTTTCCATCTGGTTGATGCAGCGGAGCAGGGTGCTTTTGCCCGTGCCGGAGGGACCGATGACAGAGATCACATCCCCGTCGCGAATTTCCACGCTCACATCCTTCAGGGGTGTAACGTTCGGATATTCCTTTCTCAGATGCTCTATTTTAATCATGCGTGTCCACTCCTTTCAGGATTTTGCTGCGGCTGCGTTTTCTGGGATCGACGCTGATGCGGATGCGGCTGACGGCAAAGATGAGCAGTCCCTCCAGGACAAAGTAAATCACGGTGATGGCGATCAGCGGAAAGAACGCTTCGTATGTGCGGCTTCTCACGATGTCCCCCATCTTCGTCAGATCCTGCACGGCGATATAGCCCACGATGGCCGTCGCCTTGATGAGGCTCACGATCTCCCCCTGATACGCAGGCAGCACACGGGGAATCGCCTGCGGCAGGATGATTCGGAAGAAGGTATGGCGATTGCTGTGGCCCAAAGCGTATGCCGCTTCGTACTGGCCCCGGTCAATGGTGCCCACGCCCATTTTCAGCAGTCCCAATACAGCCGCGCCGAAGATAAGCGTGAACCCGATCACCGCCACCAGCATACCGCTGATGGCCACAGAACCGAAAATGATGTAATACAGAATCATAAGCAGCACCACCATGGGCGTGCCCGTAACCAGCCACACGTGGAACCGGGTGATGACATTGGCGAAGGCGTTCCCGTTCCGGCAAAGCATGAATACCCCGAAGCCCAGGGCTGTGCCAAAGAGAATGGAAAGCAGGGTAATCGTCATGGTATTGCCGATGCCCTCCAGAAACAGCTTCCAGCGAGCCTCGCGGATAAAGGTCTTGCTGAAGCTGTTCTGAATCGTCTCCCAGAAGGTTTCAGTCTGTGCAGCCGCGGCTGCGGGATCATCGCCGGCCGGCCGGGAAACAGGCTGCGTTCCGTCATCTGCCTGCTGCAGCGCGGCGCCGCCGTCCCGCACAACCGCCATGGCGACCCCGCCGTAATAATTCGGCATGCTGAACAATACGCTCTCGGCCCGCTCCGCCGTAATGGTGATACAGGAAGAGGCGAAATCGCACTTGCCGCTCTGCACCGCCGGGAGGATACCGCCAAAATCCATGGGCATGATTTCCAGCCCATATCCGTATGCCTGGCAGAACCGGGCAGCCACGTCCACGTCATAGCCCACAATCCGGTTGTCCTTCATGTAGGTGAAGGGAAGCATGGACAGATCGACCGCCATGCGCAGCGTGCCGTTGACGGACGGCAGGCTTTCATAATCCATCACTGTTCGTTTGGCTTCATCCGCACCGAACCAGACCCTGTCAATCTCCGACATGGTGCCGTCCGCCCACAGCTTTTCCAGAAATTCGGTGTAGCGGTCGCACAGCGCCTGCCCCGCCTCTGTCCTGGGAAACACGGCGGCCAGGTTGCTTTCAGCCAGGTATTCCTCCAGAATCATCAGCTGCGGGTTCTCAATCTGCAGGTAGCGAAGGGTGGGCTCGTCCATGCACCCGCCATCCACCTTCCCGGTGTTCATGGCTGCCAGCACGTCGATCACTGTGTTGAAGTAATCCACCTGCGCGCCCGGAAGCCGGCCTTCGACCAGCGCCCCGCTGATGGTCCCCGTCTGCACGCCGATGCGCTTTCCGTCCAGATCATCCAGCCGGATACCCCCTCCCTGCGCGGCAGGAGACTCCTGTGAAGCGCCTTCGGGCTTCAGGATGACCAGCACGGCTCCGGTTCTGTAATTCGGGGAGCCAAACAGCACGCTTTCTTTCCGTTCTTCCGTAATGGTGATGGCGGTCGCGGCAAAATCCACCTTCTCGCTCTGTACAGCGGCCAGGATGCCCCCAAAATCCATCGGAACCACTTCCAGCCGATAGCCGTATTGCTGACAGAACCGGACGGCAATATCCACTTCGTAGCCTACGATCCGGTTGTCCTTTATATAGGCGAAGGGAGGCAGCGAGGTATCCACCGCCATGCGCAGCGTGCCGTTTTCGCCGGGCAGCGTCTCGTAATCCGGAAGCGTGCGCTTCGATTCGTCCTGCCCGAACCAGATATCCGCCAGCTCCCGGATCGTGCCGGTTTCCCACAGCCCGTCCACAAAGCCGCTGTACTGATCCCGCAGCGCCCGACCCTTTTCCGTTTTTGGAAAAACGGGAGCCAGCTCATCGGTATCCAGATACCCGTCCACGATCATCAGGTCGTCGTTTTCCTTCATCACAAATCTGGCGAGGGTTTCATCCGTGCCCCAGGCATCGATCTTGTTGGCCCGCAGGGCTGTCAGAATATCGGTCTGGGTATTGTAATAAGACAGAACAGCATCCGGAATGGCTGCCGCCACCTGCTGTCCCTGGGTGGTGCCCACCCCCACGCCGATCCGCTTGCCCGAAAACCGGGCAAAAGGAGCCTTCTCTTCCCCGCTGTCACTCAGATCGGCCTTCCGCACCGCCAGCACGGTGCCGCCCTGGTAGTAGGGAATGGAAAAGCTGATGTTTTCACTGCGTTCTTCCGTAATCGTCAGGGGCGCGGCGCACATATCGTACCTGCCGGTCATCAGACCGGGAATCCAGTCCGCCAAATCCACATCTTCCATTTGCGGGGTATAGCCATATCTGCGGCAGAACATCTCCACCAATTCAATCGCGATTCCTTTCATTTCCCCATCCCTGACATAGGAAAAAGGCACGTTTGAGCGGGTGGTGGCTACATGCAGCGTTCCTTTTTCGCCGCTGAAGCCCGTCAGATTGACCGTCTTCGCCTCCTCATCGTCGCCAAACCATTTGTCGAACAGCGCTTCCGCGGTACCGTCCGCCAGGATCTGTCCAAGCATCTCGTTGAACTGCCCTCGGATGAGGTCCGCCCGTTCTCTGTTTTTTCCAAAGCCGAAGGCGTAATCATCCGTCGTAATCTTTTCAGGCAGCCAGGTGATCTCCGGCGTTTCCCTGGAAAGAACCCGAATCACCGGCTCGTCAGCCAGGAATCCGTCGATCCTGTTGCTGATCAGCGCGGCGACAGCATCGCTGTTGTTGCTGAAATACAGATATGGACTGTCCGGGAAGTATTCCAGCGTAGGCGCTACAAAGCTGGTCCCCGTCACGATGCCCATGGTCCGCCCGTTCAAATCCTCCCTGCCGGCGATGTTGCCGTCAGCGCTTGCCGCGCCAATGGAAACAGCCAGCAAAACAAGCAGAACGGAAAGGAATGACGAAATCCGTTTTTTCATAGGATGCCCTGAACCTCCTGTTCATCAATGTTCCGGATGTGGAACAGGGGGACGGTTCCTCCGTCCCATTTGGGACGACGGAACCGTCCCCTCATTTCATCAGGATTTTCGTTTCTGCTGCTCCTCCCGCTTCTGCCTCGCCTTGTTCAGCGCGTGCATCGCCTCAAACGGCCCGACGATTGCGGAGATAATGATCAGAATCCAGTACCATGGCATGGCTTCCTCCTCCTTACCACGGTTTTATAACCATCTGTGCGCCAAGCCTGAACGCCTTCTTCTGTTCTTCAGGAAACACTTTCTCATGGCGCTCCCGCTTCGAAGCGGCATCAAACATTGTCCAGTTATACCGGCTGTAATCCTTCACCTGAAGCGTATCTCCCGCAATAAGCACCTTTGTATTACCAACCGCTTCATCCAATGCTTTCTGATACGTTTTCAGCATTTTTCCATAGCCGAGCTCAGGATAATATTCTTCCGGGCAGTTGCTTGTCATGACAAACAGAACAGGAATCCTCTGAATTTCATAACGTCGAGGCTCTTTCTGATACGTCAGGGACTGGAAGATTAACCGCTCATAAAGGGCATGAAAACCCGCCGATACATCACCGAGATAATTCGGCGTACCAATAACCAGACCATCAGCATTCCGGATCGCTTCCAGCACTGGCTCAAGGCCGTCCCTGAAAACACACTTTCCTTCGTTTGGCTTCAGTTTACAGGCAAAACAGGACATACAGCCATGGACTTTGTCCAGACGATAAAGATCAAAAACCTGTACCTCCGCGCCTTCTGATTCTGCTCCTTTTGCGGCTTCCCGGATCAATGTGCCCGTGTTCATATTGGCACGGGGACTTGCGTTTACAGCAACGATTTTTTTCATACCCGCCTCCTGCCTGCAGCTCAGCCGCAACTTCTTCCATGGACATTAATACTATGTCCTCACCGTTCATTCCTGCGTACGGGTGTATACCCATTCACCGCCAATCATGGTTCCAAGCACCGGAGCATCCTGGATATGCTCCGGTTCGCACTTTGTGATATCATCACCGAGTACCGCAAGATCCGCCTCCTTGCCGACCGTTATACTTCCCCGCCTGTCATCGCAACGCAACTCATAGGCCACATTGATGGTGGTTGCTTCAAGCATCTGTTCCACCGTGACACGTTCGCCCGCACCATGCAATGTATCCGGACAACCGGGCAGCTGACGCAGCACGCCTTGCTGTATGCCGTGAAGCGGATATGCGGGATCGACAACAGGATAATCACTGGCAGCGGATACCGTAACGCCGGCATCAAAAAAGGCTTTCATCGGAAGCTGATTTTCCGCACGTTCCTCTCCAAGAACCGAAACCATCAGGCTAAAATAATCCGGCCCCATCTCAAACCAGTGCGGATCCGTAACAGCGACTACATTCAGCCTGGCCATGCGGGGGATATCCGCCCTGTCCACCACCTGAAGGTGCGTTATGGCATCCCTGTAATCATGCGGTCCTGTCTGCTCAAGCGTCTTCTCCATGGCATCCAGCGCCAGGCTGAGCGCTCCGTCTCCCATCGCATGAGCATGTACGGTGAATCCCAGCTCGTGGGATTTTTTGTATATCTTCACAAGTGTTTCCAGATCAAAACGGCGCTGTCCACAATGTTTGTGCTCGACAGACCATGGGTCAGTATAAGGTTTTTTCAAATAGGCTGTTGATGGTGTGCCCGGCATGGTGCCATCGATTTGTAACTTGATCGTGTTAAGCTCAAACATGGGGCCCTTCGTTTTCTCTCTGAGCTTTGCCGCATGCTCGATCTCCGCCATTGTATCGTGACCGGCCGCCTGAAACACCTGATAAGCGGCATAGATATGCATATGAAGCTTTCCCTCCATATCAAGCTCATGGCAGGCCACGGCGGCATTGTCAGTGGTATCCCAGTTGATGATCGGATCCAGGATCAGGGTCTCTCCGTTCGCCAGATACTCTTCCTGATAATGCAGGTATCCTTCCTTATACTGCTCAACCGAGAGCGCGGTAAGCGCCTTGATCAGCGCTATAGCGCCTTCGCGGAAATAACCGGTGGGATTTCCCTCTTCGTCACGGGTAATGATGCCATCACTTACATCCGGCGTGTTTTTGTCAATCCCCAGACGATCCATGGCCGCATGATTCACCCAATAACTATGATGACCTATATCCGAAAGAACGATCGGTTTGTCTGTCAGGCCGTTAAGCAGATCCGCCGTCGGCCCGTTTGGACCCATATCCGGCGTGGGTACGAAGCCCGACCCCTGAATCACATCGAGTTCCGGGCGTTCCTCAATAAACTTCCTGATGGCCTCAAGATGCTCCCGTAAGGTGTCCTTGGGATTCAGATGTACAAAGAAAAGCGCTTCCGTTCCGCCGGGACCAATATGGCCATGCCCCTCTCCAAATCCCGGAAGAATGATCCCTTTGTCATACCGGATTTCTTCCGTGTTTTTGTCAATATATTTCCCTGCCCCTTTTTCATCGCCCACATAGACAAACCTGCCGTCAGAAATCACAAGCGCTTCAGCTCTCGGATTTTTCCTGTCAACCGTATAGATATTACCGTAGATAACCTTGTTCCCTTTCATTGCACCTGGCTCCTTTCCGCAATGGCCGCATGGCCATTGCAGCCATCATTCTTCTTTATAGTGCATATCGTCCGGATCTGTGCAGAAGAAATCGTGCATCAGCTTCAGTGCTTCCTGTAACTAACGCCCATATTTGATTCCACTTTGTATCCCAAATTGGATCTCGAGGGAAATTATAGCATGATAACTAAGCTCCGACAATCTGAAAATGTGCGATTGAGTAATTTATTGCTTGATTTGCATCCGTTCCTCGCTTCGCAGCCAGTTATTATATCCGGCCTGGGCTTCACTGCTTTCGATTTTCGCCCGCCAGGCTTCCGTGTCGGCCCGGATGGCCAGCATTTCATCCACGATCATTTCCATCGTCGGCGGCCTAACGCCAACCAGATACGACGTCATCCTGTCAATGGCCCTGGGGCTTCTCAGCTCCCTGGCCAGAAGCTCGGCCAATTCTTTCGGATACCCCAGGGAGGAAACCGCTCTGATCAGCCGATCCCTGGAATCGGCCCATATTCTCTGATTCTCCGTCATCTTTTCCTCTCTGCTGTATTCAAAAGAGCACTCACGATGCTTTTGCTGCGATGCGAGTGCTCAAAGAACCGGCCCTGTGTCTCACTCATCTGCCGTTTCCCTGGAGCGCGGAGGTGCGATAGGCCTCGAACAGCTCAAGGAATTTGGCCCATTCTTCAGCAGTGGCGATCTTTTGCAGCATGCTTCCGATCGTGGTGTTGTGATACCTGGGCCTGGCACCGGAAAATGGATCGTCTTACGCCCGGCCCGCTCTCCATTTTTTGAAGGCTTCCAGCTCCGGATCGGACAGCTTCAGGGCCAGGCCCAGCACCGCCAGATCGTCCGCGATTCCGATCACGGGAATGCTGTCGCTGATCAGATCGTTCTTCTTCAGCAGGTACAGGACGGCCCCCACCAGGCAGGCAATCACCTTCGGGCTGACAACCGTATACTCCTTCGTGACCCAGGCCTTGATCATGGCGATCATCGTGGGAAGATTGGAGAGCGTTTCGCCAATCGCCGGAACTTCCTTCAGCTTTTCTTCCAGCTGGATCAGGATTTCGTCCACCTTCGAGGGGTTGCCAATCACCGTCCGGGCTTCGCCTGTCGCCTTGTCGAGCCATGATTTCGCCAGTTCCAGATCCATATGTACCAGCCTCCTTAATCTATTGGTTTTTCTTCGTTTATTCTCCCTATCCTATCATAAAACGGACGTCACTTCAATCGCATGATAGACCAGGGGAAGATTTCAGAGACGGGCTCTCAAAATCCTGAACCCCGGTTGCAATATTATACATAATCATCCATCAAACCACAAGCGATTCGAATGGCCGCGGTGTGGAACGAAAAAGACCGAAAAAGACCGGCCTTCTGTTCCCCGCCGCCCTATGGCCGCGGCCGGGCCGGCGATTCCCCGAAGGAGGCCGCCTGAACATCCATCTGATCGGCGTATTCGTCGTTCAGGATCTGAAGATAGTTGACGGTGATCTTCTTGCGCTTCCTGAGCTTCTGCTCCATCACGCTGACGCATTCCTTCTGCCCTTTTACAATCGCGTCCTTCTCTTCGTTAATGATCTCCAGAACGTTTACAAGATCTCCCGCGTCCATCAGATGATTTCCGAAGGTTTCCCGCTGGTAGCGTCCCAGACCGATCTCGATCAGCTTCATGGGATCGGTATTCCTCAGGACTTCCGCTTCCGCTGAAGGCATCGCAGCCGCGGAGCCGGGAATTCTTCCCGCGGCGTAGACGAGGCTCTGAAATTTCCGAATAACGGCGTCCGAAAACTCGTTCGCGGGAATGCTGAACATCATTCCCCGACTGAAAAAAACGTAGAAGGAAGCGCCGCATTCACAGCGGATGATTTCATCGACCCGCTCCAATGCCCTTTTATGCCGCCTGCCGCAGCCTGAACATAAAAATTCCATCGTTATATTGCCTCCCCACAGGTTTGATAAAGCAGGCTCTTCCGGCTTAATCAACATCCCGCAGGATTTTAACCACGACGCCCTGCACCTGGAAATCCGTCCCATAGTTCTGCCGCCTGTCGCTTTTGTTTTCCGCCATCAGGCACTCGCGCCCCCGGCTGTCGCGGCTCAGCCGCTTCACCGTGTTTCCCTCGCCTTCAATCCAGGCCAGCACGATATCTCCGATATTGGCGGTTTCCTGCTTCCGGCAGATGACCATATCGCCATCCTCGATGCCCGCTTCGATCATCGATTCCCCCTGAATCGGTACCATACAGTAGTGTCCCTGCCGCCCGTCCACGAGGATGGGAGGCAGGGAAAAGCACAGTTCCACTCTTCCCTCATTATACAGCCCCGGGCCGGCGGCGCTGCCCTCCGGATAGAATTCACAGACAAACCCCTTTTCCTGCATCTGCCTGATTCGTTCCGTCATCGGTTTCCCGTCCCGGTAATAGATCATCCCCAGCTCGTCCATCTCCCGAAGGTAACGGATGACCAGAACATGGCTGACGCCCAGCTTCTCGCCGATCTCTCTCATCGTTGGCGTTTCACCGCCGCTGTCGATGGCATATTCCTCGATGAAGCGCTTGATCTGCTCCATCAGCTCCCGGTTCTTCGTTCGCATGCGTTTTCCTCTTTTCCCTTTTGCTCAATTATTACCGTCTGGTTCGGTTAGAGTATAACAGATATCGCTCTACTATGCAATACCCTGTCCGGTTTTTTTACCCTCTGTTACTGAAGAACGGCAAGGCAAGGAATTATTACCGATGTTTGTTATCCCAGTTCCCGTTAGCATTTGCCGGAGGCAAAACGCTTACGTGAACGAATATGCCGCGGGGAGACGGTGGATTAACAGGCGATTCCGTTCGCGCGCATGACAAAGGAGCACCGATGATCTTCAGTGCTCCTTTTGCGCTGTTTTTTTGCGATGCTTTCCCCGTATTCTGTATGCTTTATTCCCGGTCGACCCGGATTTCCCCATTTACGATGACCTTCCGGATCTCGGAATCGCTGACCATGGGATCGCCCTTGCACAGCACAAGGTCCGCGTCCTTTCCCGCCTCCAGGCTGCCGACCCGGTCCGCCACGCCAATATGCTTCGCCGCGTTGATCGTGATGGCCTGCAGCGCCTGGAAGGGATCCATCCCGGCCTTCACGGCCAGCCCGGCGCACAGGGGCAGATACTCCTGAGGAATCACGGGCGCGTCCGTGATGATGGAAACCTGCAGCCCTGCCTTCGCCAGGATGCCGGGCGTCGTCCAGGATTTGTTGACAAGCTCCAGCTTGGAGGCTCCCGTCAGGGACGGCCCCACGGCCACGGGCACGCCGGCGGCCTGCAGCTCCTTCACGATCAGATGCCCTTCGGTGCAGTGCTCGATGGTGATCTTCACGTCAAACTCCCTGGCAATCCGGATGGCGGTCATGATGTCATCGCTGCGGTGGGCATGGGCCTTCAGCGGAAGCTCCTTCCTCAGCACCGGAATCAGCGCCTCCATCTTCATATCGAACTTCGGCTGCTTCGTGATGTCGTCCCCCGCGGCTTCCTTGCGGAGCATATAATCCCGGGCTTCGAAGAGCATCCGGCGCAGCAGCGCCGCCGTGGTCATCCGGGCGGAGTCGCTCTTGTCCCGATAGCACCGCTTGGGATTCTCGCCGAAGGCGCATTTCATGCCGATGGCGGGCCGGATCATGGCCTCGTCCACCGTGTTCCCGAAAAGCTTCACCGCGACGAAGGTTCCCCCCAGCACGTTGGCCGACCCGGGGCCGGTGGCCACGGTCGTGACCCCGCCCGCCAGGCCCATCGGGATCGCCGCGTCCTGGGCATAGTAGCTGTCCAGCCCCCGCAGCTGGGGGCAGCAGATGTCATTCATTTCGTTGTAGTCGTAGGCGCCCCCGGTGGGGCCGCCGAACGTGTCCAGGCCGATGTGGCTGTGGGCGTCCACAAAGCCGGGATAAGCGCTGAGGCCCTCCGCGTCGATCACCTGGTCCCCTTCCGCGGCCGTTCCGCCGACGGAGAGGATTTTACCCTCCCGGAGGAGGATATCCCCCCGATAGGGTTCCCGGTGAACAGCATCATGAATAAGCGCGTTCCTGATAATCATCGTATCCCGTCCTTTCCCCGTCAGAGAATATCAATCTGGCAGCTTCTCATCGTTTCCAGCGCCGCGTTGTGCTTTTCCGGCGTAACGCCGGCGCAGCAGTCCTTCCGGACCGAAACCGACGCTTCCGGGAAGTGCGCCTTCAGAAGCAGTGCGTTGGAAACGACGCAGATATCCGTACACAGTCCGATCAATTCGATGACCGGCTCCTCCTGATCATCCCCCAGCTTTTCCCGGATCATCCCCTGAAGCCGGACGCTGCCGAAGGTCGGCTTTTCCAGAAGCGTACAGCCTTCCAGCGCGTCGCGGATCCCTTCGCAGAGCCGCCACCCCTCCGTCCCCCGGATACAGTGGGGAACCGGAAGCTTTTTCCCCTCCGCGGTGTTCAGATAGTTTTCCCCGTGGGTATCCAGCGTGGCGATCACATGATAGCCTTCCGCAAGGGCCTCCCGGATCCGGCCCGCCGCGGCGGGAACAATCCCGACGGCTTCCTTCGTGCCCAGCGCACCGTCCACGAAATCCTTCTGCATGTCGACAACGATCAAAAACTTCTTCACGCGTCCGTTCCCCTTCCGTGCGGATCTTACATATCCGGCACCATGGTTTTGACCGTATCCCCGATATAGGCGGTATCCCGTTCCTCCGCCTCTTCCTCCGTCAGGGCGTCCGCCTCCGGATCATAGGAGACGGAACGGCTTCTGGACGGGGGGACGGTTCTCCTGTCCCACTTGTGGGAAGCAGGGACGATTCTCCTGTCCCGTTTACGATTCGTTGACCATCTTTCCGGTCATGTGCTCCGGCACCAGCGCGAACATCAGCGTGCCGGGGCCGGAGGTCCGAATCTCGTGTTCGATATAGTGCTCGTCATCCGTAAATTTGCGGCTGAGCTGCCGGGCAATCTCGTACACCCGGTCCCGGTCCTCAACGAACTCTATATGCCCAAACACAATGACGGACCGGATGTTCAGGGCCCATTCTCCCTCCCGGCGAAAGCCCCGGTCATGCACGCAGAACGACGCCCTGTCATGGCGCTTCAGCGCGTCGATTCTGTGTCCCTTCTGACCGCTGTGAAAATAGATTTTCCCGTCCGCTTCACAGTAGTAATGATTCATCGGCATGCCGTAGGGATAATCGTCATCCCCGATGACGGAAAGCACGCCCCGCGGTTCCTGCGCAAGCAGCGCGATACAGGCTTCCTCCGTAAGCTGCTGCTTCTTTCTCACCATTTCTCTGAACACGGTTTTTCCTCCCCTGTGAACGTCAGTTCACGTCTGTCATTATCACGATCCGCTTCCCTGGCTCATTCATCATACCATAAAGGCGCAGGCGGATCAACGGAACGGCGGAACCTTCCTCCCGGACCGTCAGGGCATAGAACAGGGGACGATCCAGCACAAAAGGACCGTCCCCATGTGTTTCATGTGTTTTCTGTTCCCCGTGTTATTTTTCCGACACTGCGCTCCATATGGAAAGACCGGACAGCATGGTCGAAATAATCGTCCCTGAAAGCGCCGCCGTCGTGCAGGAGGTGCCGCCGGCGATCTTGCCCAGCTCCTCCGGCGTGATCTCCTCGTTCTGCTGGGTGATTTCCCTGACCTGCTCGGGGCTGACGTCATAGCCCAGCTCCTTCGCCGCCTTGCTGGCCGCGGCGCACACGTCCTTCTCCCCGGCCTCCGTGGCGGCCTTGAACTTCTCCCTCATCTGGTCAACAAATGCCTTATCAGCGCGCATTCTCTCGATAAATTCCCTGGCGGTTTTCATGGGCAGCTCCTCCTTATCAGTTGATTAATTGGGTCCCATTGGATTATACGTTCTGAAAGTCGGGTTGTCACCTGAAAAGCAAAAAAATTACTTCAGCTTCGTGCCGTCGTTCGGGCAGAAATTCGGCGCTTCGGCGGCGGGATAATGAGTGCCGCAGCCGGGGCAGATGATTTCATCGTCGGGTTTCTTTTCCCCACAGGTGGGGCAGAAGAGGCCGGTGTTGCCGGAATGGCCGTTGGAGCAGGTCCAGGAGCCGTCCTCCGCGGGCGCTTCGGCCGGGGGCTCGGGGGCCGTCGTACTGTTGTTCGTGTCTTCCCCGTTCTCCGTGCCGCCGGCGGAGGGCTGGGCGGCATCCGCCCGGGCAATGGTCCAGACGCGGTAGGTTCTGCCGCCCAGATTGGCGCAGGCCACCGTCGCGGCGTCGTTCACCTCGATGGAATAGGTTTCCGTATAGGGAATCAGCACCGTTCCGTCCGCGTCGATCAGGCAGTATTTCCCATCCGCGTCTTTGGCGGTAAAGGCCCGTGCGCCAGTCCGCGCGTTGACTTCCGCGTAATGCTCCGGCAGCACGCCCGCCAGTCCGCTCAGAACGATGATCGAGCCGTCCAGGTCCTTGATCGTGGCCAGGCAGCCGAAGTTCCGGACGATATCCTTTGAATAGGTAAAGGGGCAGGTGACGTTTCCGGCCAGATCGAGATAGCCGAACTTGCCGTCCTTGACCGCCGAGATCACCCCAAACCGGAAGGGATGGGAGGTATAATCGCCGACATCCTCGTACTCCACCGGGATCACTTCCCGGCCCGTCATGTCCACGATGCCCGACAGCCGGTTCATCCGGGCGACGGCGTAGCCATCCTGGAAGCGGTTCACGGAGTCATAGTTCTGGGCGGCCGGGAAGGGCTCATTTCCCTGGAGATCACGGAATTTGCCGTTATCGTAAACGATGGACTGATCGACCTCGTCCGCCGTCAGCGTACATCCGGCCTCGAAGGCCGCCTGGCCGGAACCGTTATGGATATACGCCGTCCTTCCCTTCTTATAATTGGATGTATATTCTCCCGAATATTCCGCCTCCACGGGGGACTTCTGGAAAGCGGAATTGTAGAACACCCGGCTCCGGTCCCGCTTCTGGACGCAGATATAATCGCCATAGGCGCTCGGATATCCGTCGCAGTCGGAACGGCTCAGCGTTCCGACCAGCTGGCCCCGGTAGTAGAAATCCACCGAATCGATCCGGTGGAAGGTCTTTTCCCCGGTCGACCAGTTCGAGAAGGTATAATCCTTGTCGTCCGCCGTGGAGGGAACCAGCTTCACGCCGTAGATCCACCGGTCGGAAACGATCGTGACATCCGCGTATACCGGCGGCACCAGCACGCGGCCCTCGGCATCGATCACGCCCTCGTCATGAATGCCGTCCTGGCTGTCGCCCTCGACCCTGAAATACGGGGCATCAGAGCTGCCCCGTATGGAGCGGTAAAGCTCCTCGGTGATCTTCGTCCCGTCCGGACGAATCAGGCAGTAGTAATCGGAGCCGTCAAACCGGCAGCCGAGGATGTCCGTATAGCGGTTCAGCACGACATCCCTCGCCTTCAGATCCACATAGCCGGCTTCCGCTCCCGCGCCGGCGCACAGGGCGACGAGCAGCAGGGAAAGCAGCAGACACAAGCACCTTTTCATCTTTCAGTTCCTCCTTTTCTCAAATCGAACACCCGATTGTTTCCGCTTCCGCGGATTCCCAGAATATAGAAACTGTCAGCATTATGGCACTTCACCCCTGCCCTGTCAAGCAAAGCATCATTATCCGGATTACCGACCGTCTCCTCAATCCGCATTTCTTCTCGCTAAGTCACTTAAAAAACAGCTTAGCGAGATTTTATCCATGTGAAATATTCTTAACAGACAAGCGAAAACCTTTAAAATCTATCTCTTGCATTTATCAAACAGTCGTGATAAAATCTCGGTAAGTCATTTGGAAAAAGACTTTCCGAGATTTTATCGTGGAGGACTGCCATGATCGTTTCAAGAACAGACGAACTGGAGGCGCTCAGAAGCACAAAAGAAGCCAATGAATCCAGGTTTGTTGCCGTATATGGCCGCCATCGTGTCGGAAAGACTTTTCTGATCCGGGAGGCATTTGAGTATCATTTTGTATTTCAGCACGCGGGTTTGTCTCCCCAGGAGGGTGGAAAAACAAAGAAAGCGCAGCTCGAAGCTTTCGCATTATCCCTGAAAAAAGCAGGTCTGAAAAATTTCCAGAAGCCGGAAAGCTGGCTGGATGCGTTCGGTCTGCTGGAGGATCTGATCGATCTTTCGAATGAGCCTAAAAAAGTCATCTTTATCGACGAGCTGTCCTGGATGGACACAAGGAAGGCAGACTTCATTCCGGCCCTCGAGTATTTCTGGAACGCGCGGATGACGGCCAGGAAGGATATTGTGCTGGTTGTATGCGCGTCGGCAACAAGCTGGATGATGAAAAAAATCGTCCATAACAAAGGCGGATTGTACAACCGGCTGCATTTGAAAATCAATTTGCAGCCTTTCACGCTTTCCGAATGCGAGGCCCTGGCGGCGGCGAAGCGAATCCGAATGAACCGACACCAGCTGCTTGAGTGCTACATGATTCTGGGCGGAATTCCCTACTATTGGGATCAGCTGGACAAAAGCCTTGGGCTGTCTCAGAATATCGACGCCCTGTTTTTTTCAGATCATCCGATTCTCGAAGATGAGTTCAGATACCTGTATGCCTCTGTTTTCAGCGCCCCGGAACCGTATATCCGAATTGTAACGGCCCTGGGAAAGAAAAAGGTCGGAATGCTTCGGGATGAATTGTTATCCGAAACCAGAATTGCTGATTCCGGCACATTTTCCGAAATGTTGAGCAACCTTGAAAACTGCGGCTTCATTCGGCATTATGATGAGTTCTGCAAGAAAACAAGAAATAAGCGGTATCAGCTGATCGACAATTTTACGTTGTTCTATTTCAAGTTCCTCGATCAAAAACCGAACGATCCTCATTTCTGGACAAATCAGCTGAATACGCCAGTCAGAAATGCCTGGTGCGGGCTGGCCTTTGAGCGGGTGTGTATGGAACATATTCAGGCGATAAAGCACAAGCTTGGAATCGAGGGAGTCCTCACCGAAACGGTATCCTGGTCGTGCGCCGGAAATCCGGAAAAGGGATTATATGGCTCTCAGATTGACTTGCTGATCGTCAGAAAAGACCAGGTGATCAATCTCTGCGAAATGAAATATGCTTCTGCGCCGTATATGATCACAAAGAAGACGGATGAAAGCCTCCGCCAGAAAATCAGCGATCTGATCACCGAGACCGGCACACGGTATGCGATTCATACAACGCTCATCACACCGTATGGCCTTGTAAAAAATGAATATGAAGGAAACGTGCAGGCGCAGATTGTGGCGGATGATCTGTTTTATGATCCGCGATAGCGGACAGGGCGTGGCGGACAGGGGGAAGGTCGAACAGGCGTCTGACCACCCCGGATGACAGACGGAAAGGAGATAAGACAACTTGACCAGTCGAAGCGCATTTCTGGAAAAGATGAGGGAGGCCGCGGCCTCGGTGCTGCCGATCGTAACGATCGTGGCGGTGCTGTGTCTGATCTGGGTTCCTCTGCAAAACGATCTGATGCTGGCCTTCGTGATCGGCGCCGTGTTTCTGATCGTGGGGATGGCCCTGTTCACCGTGGGCTCGGAGATTTCCATGTCCCAGATCGGATCCCATATCGGGTCCCGGCTGACCCGCTCCCGAAACCCGGCCATCATTCTGACCGTCAGCTTCCTGCTGGGCATCGCCATCACGGTGGCGGAGCCGGATCTGCAGGTGCTGGCCACGAACGTGCCCGGGATCGACACGACGGTGCTGATTATCGTGGTGTCGGTCGGCGTCGGCCTTTTTCTGATGCTCAGCATGGTACGTATCCTGCGGGGCATCTCCCTGCGCTGGATGCTGGTGGTCTTTTATGGGCTGGTGTTTCTGCTGGCGCTTTTGTCCGAACAGCATTTTCTTTCCGTCGCCTTTGACTCCGGCGGGGTGACCACGGGGCCCATGACGGTTCCCTTTATCATGGCCCTTGGCGTCGGTATCGCCTCCATCCGCAGCGACGCGAGAGCCAAGGAGGACAGCTTCGGCCTGGTGGGGCTCTGCTCCATCGGCCCGATCCTGGCGGTTCTGATCCTGGGGTTCATCTATCAGACCAGCCTGGAGGAAAGTGCGAGCACGGTTCCCTCCTACGCGGATACGGTCGCCCTGGGCCACGGCTATCTTCAGGCTTTCCCGGAAAACCTTCGGGAGGTCGGGTTTGCCCTGCTGCCCATCGTGGTCTTCTTCCTGATTTTCCAGTTTGCCTCCCTGCATCTGGGGCGCGCGCCCTTTCTGCGGATTTCGGTCGGCCTGCTGATGACGCTGGGGGGGCTGATGCTCTTTCTGACCGGCGTGAACGTGGGCTTTTCCTCCCTGGGCTATATGCTCGGCCGGCAGCTGGCGGATCCCGGCTGGCGCTTCCTGCTGATCCCCCTGAGCATGCTCATGGGCTGGTTCATCATCAACGCGGAGCCGGCGGTCCACGTGCTGAACAGGCAGGTTGAGGAGCTGAGCGCCGGCGCGATTTCCGCCAGGGCCATGGGGCTGAGCTTGTCCATCGCCGTGGCGGCGGCCATGGGGCTGAGCATGGTCCGGGCGCTGACGGGCTTATCCATCCTCTGGTTCGTGGTGCCGGGCTATCTGATTTCCCTGGCGCTGTCCTTCTTCGTCCCCAATACCTTCACGGCCATCGCCTTCGATTCCGGCGGGGTGGCCAGCGGCCCCCTGACCGCCGCCTTCATGCTGCCCTTCGCCATGGGCGCGGTCTCCGCCATGGGCGGCAACGTCATGACGGACGCCTTCGGGCTGGTGGCCCTGGTGGCGATGATGCCCCTGATCACCGTGCAGGTCATGGGCGTGATCTCCGTCCTCTCCGCAAGGCGCGGCGAAGCGTCGCAGGCGGCATCCGCCGAGCTCGGAAAGCTCGACGTCATTGAGCTGTGGGAGGCCTGAGCATGGAATTATATTATGTAGTGACGATCCTGGACCGGGACAGGCGGACCCAGATGGAAAAAATCTACAGGGATCTGGACCTGAAGGTCGCCCTGACGATGATGGGCCGGGGAACAGCCCCCCTGGAGCTCCTGACCGGCACCGGCCTGAGCCAGGAGGAAAAAGCGGTCATGACAACCGTCGCGGACCGGGCGGGCATGAAAAAGCTCATACTGGAGACGAAGCGCAGGCTCTATATCGATATTCCGGGCAACGGCATCATGGCCGCGGTCCCCATCAAAAGCGTAGGAGGTGCCCAAACCTTGGCCTTACTTTCAAACGACCAGCCGAAGACCCCGGAGAAGCCGGACATGAAATTTGACTATGAACTGATCTACGTGATTCTGAACGAAGGCCATTCCGACGAGGTCATGGACGCGGCGCGCCCGGCCGGGGCCCGGGGCGGCACGGTGATCGCCGCCAAGGGAACCGGCATCGCCGTGACCGAGAAGTTCCGGGGTCTGACCCTGGCCAGCGAAAAGGAAGTGGTGCTGATCGTCGCCGCCTCCGCCGCCAAGGGGGCCATCATGCGCGCGATCATCGAAAACGCCGGCGTCGATACCCCGGCCGGCGCCATCTGCTTCTCGCTGCCGGTTTCCGAAGTCGCCGGCCTGCGGCTGCTGGATATGGATATGGAATGAGGCCGCTTATTCCGCCTTGTAAAATCTCAGTCCTCAAAAAATATCAAGAACGCCAAACCTGTCACCTGATGTCACCCCGTGTCACTTGAAGTCACGCGGATCTTTCTGATATGATACACTCAGCGGAGCAGGGAAATGGGACGGGGGGACGGGTCCTCCGTCC
>JAFRHH010000059.1 GCA_017433405.1 Clostridia bacterium
GGGGACAGTCCCCATGTTCCACGTTCGTGGAACACAGGGACTGTCCCCGCGTTCCGGCCCCCGCGTTCCGCCGGATCCTCGGTTTCGAAAAACCCGGATCGCTTTCAGACGATCCGGATTTTTTTATCCTTCAGCTTTCCTTCCCGGCCCAGGGCCACCAGGCGCTCATAGCGTTCCGCCGCCTTCTCCAGCACCTTATCCCAGGGGACCGGGATCGTTTCCCGGGCGCAGCGTCCGATTTTCGCAAGCCGTTCCGGGTTTTCCAGCGCCTCCTGCAGCACCCGGGCCAGATCCTTCGGATCGTTTTCGCACAGGAGGCCGTTCACCCCGTCCCGGATCACCTCCGCCGCCGTGCTTCCCCGCACCATGACGGAGGGCGTTCCCATGACCGCCGCCTCCCGGACCACCATCGGCGCGGCGTCGTACAGCGAGGGGAAAGCGAAGACCGACGCCCGGGCGTACAGGCCGTCCAGCAGGGTATTATCCGTAATATGGCCGATGGCCTCCGCCCGGTCCTGGAGGTTCAGATCCCCGATCTTCCGGCGGATCGCTCCGAGATCCATGCCCTGGCCCGCCAGCAGCAGGCGGAAATCCACCCCCGCCGCCTTCAGCGCGGCGCAGGCTTCCAGCACCGTCAGGATATTCTTTTTCCAGTCCATCTGGCCGACGAAGAGGATCAGGGGCCGCTCCCCCAGATTCCAGCGCCGGCTGACCTCCGCCACGTCGGCGTCGGAGGCCGTTCGGAAGGTCGCGCCGTTGGGCATGACCTGGACGTCCCCCTCGTAGCCGTATTCCCGCAGGACATCCGCGGTATTCTTTCCCACCGCCCAGACCTCGTCGCAGCGGTTATAGTAATTGACGACGACCCTGACCCCCATCCGGGCGATGGACTCGGAGCGGGTGGCCTTGAGAAAATCATCGTAGTATTTGGAATGGAAGGTGCCCACCAGCGGGAGCTTCCGCACCGCCGCCAGCCGCAGCGCCTCCGACCCGGCGGTAAAGGGGCTGTGGGCATGCACCAGATCCAGGTCGATCATCCGGATCCGCTTCCGGTAATGGGGATCCAGCATGGCCTCCCCGATCCGGTACTGCTTCAGGCCCGGCAGGGCTTTCGCGTTAAACTCCACCAGTTCAAAGGGAAAGCCGCCCCGGAATCCCGTATCGTACATCGGGGCAATCACGGCGACCTCATGGCCGAGACGGCACAGGGATTCCGCGTAAGCCTGAACCACGCGGCCCACCCCGTCCACAATCGGCAGAAAAGTATCCGTAAACTGTCCGATTCTCAGCATTCCAGCCCCTCCTGATTCCAGCCTGCTTCCCGGTCAGATATTGACAAAGGAAACATACGCTTCCCGCGGGGTTTTTGCTCGCTCCGTCTGTTCCTCGTTCAGCATCAGCGCCGCCCGGCCGTCCGGCGAGGTGACCTTCCTGCACCGGGCTGTCAGCGTGAAATAGGTTTTTCCGTCAGGGGTTCTTTCCCCCTTGCAGACCCAGCCGCAGGCCTGGATATCCTCCGCGCAGCAGGTCATCGCCTGGCGGCCGAAATAATAGAATCCCGGAGGGAACTCCTTCTTCCGGTAGGCCTGGCCCACCAGCCTGACCCGCTTTCCGTCATACCGTTCCGGATGATCCATGCTGTCGGTATAGAAGATGCCGAACTGATCCTCCGAAATATCGATCACCGCCGCCTTCATATCGTAGGGCAGATCCTCGTCCCGCACGCCGTCCTCCACGCTGCCGTCGAGATTTTCAAAGAGGATAGAGCATCCGCCGTTCATCGCCCGGATCTGGCGCCGCCAGGAAGCCTTGTCAAAATCCTCCCCGCAACGGTTGACATAGATCATGTCCGCGGCCTTCATCGGATCCGTCAGGAGCTTGCGCATGTTCAGCATATAGCTGGCCAGGGTGCCCGCGTCCACGGTGGTCACCACCTGGGCCCAGCCCCACAGCCTCGGCAGCTTCAGCTCGTCCAGCCGCTCCAGTCCCCACATGCTGTTGTATTCCATGATGACGCAGGTCGGCCTGTACTCCGTGTCCAGGGCCGCCAGCTTCGCCGGCGTCAGCTCGTCGGCGTCCTCCAGATTGATCAGAACGCCCCTGTGTTTTTCCAGCCGCTCCCTGTCATATTCCACCTCGCCCTCCTCGCACTGCAGGATCAGGCAGGTTCCGCCGTTGGTAAACCGCTCGTTCTCCAGCACCGTCAGGCCGAGGGTCGTTTTCCCGCTCTCCAGAAAGCCGGTGATCATGTAGATCGGTACAAATTCTCTTCTCATGACAGCCGCCTCACAGATGGAAAAGCTCCGAGAGCGCCTTCTCGTTCAGGTCCGCGCCGATGACGCAAAGGCGGCCCGTATAGTCCGCGCTGCCCTCCCGCATATCGATTTCCCCGGGCACGTAATCGAACTGGAACCAGGCGCCCGCGGCGTTCTGCAGGATGCCCTTGGCCCGAAGCACCCGGCCGTATTCCTCCTCGTCCCCCAGTTTTCCCAGGATCTCCCGGATCTCATCCTGTTCATAGCGCTGAGCCGTCTCCAGCCCGATGGTTCCGAACACCTCGTCCGCGTCATGCTCGCCCTCGTGGTGATGGTGATGATGATCGTGGCCGTGGTGATCATGGTCGTGATGATGGTCATGGTCGTCATGATGGTCATGGTCGTCATGGTCATGCTCGTCATGATCGTGATGATGCTCGTGATCGTGGTCATGCTCATCATGGTGGTCATGCTCATCCTCATCATGATCATGATGGTGGTGCTCATGGTCGT
Source organism: Clostridia bacterium (assembly GCA_017433405.1). Taxonomy (GTDB): domain Bacteria; phylum Bacillota; class Clostridia; order Christensenellales; family Aristaeellaceae; genus Aristaeella. The sequence continues at coordinate 2,769 of JAFRHH010000059.1, forward strand.
GGTCCTCCATCGGCGGGAACCAGATGGGCTTGCCCTCCTCGATGACCTCCAGGATAAAGTCCGGATCCATCTCGTCCCAGGGGGTGGTAATGATCCGAGCGTCTGGATGAGCCTCGGCGATCAGCTGGCGGCTCTTCTCCACCCGGTCCGCGCTCAGCAGCTGGGTCCGGCTGAAGATGACCGTGGAGGCACTCTTCACCTGGTCCAGGAAGAACTCGCCGAAGTTCTTCATATACATCCGGCACTTGCCCGCGTCCACCACGGTGGCGCTCCCCCGGACCTCGATCTCCGGGTGCCGCTCCTTCGCCCGCTCCACCGCCGACAGGATCTCGCTGAGCTTGCCGACGCCGGTGGGCTCCACCAGGATCCGATCCGGATGATAGGTATCGATCAGCTGATCGATCGCCCCCTGAAAATCCCCCGCCAGGGTGCAGCAGATGCAGCCGGCGTTCAGCTCCGTCACGGTAATCCCCGCGTCCTTCATGAAGCCGCCGTCAATTCCGATCTCCCCGTATTCGTTTTCCAGCAGCACGACCTTTTCCTTCCTCAGGCTGCCCGTCAGCAGCTTTTTGATCAGCGTCGTTTTTCCCGCTCCCAGAAAACCGGAAATTACATTGATTTTAACCATACGCTTTCTTCCTTCTCTCCTCTGTGAACTTCAGTTCACGTCTGCCATGTTGTCCGGATGACGATTTTGTTGCCGCTCACGCTGACGCGATTCGCGGACAAAATCTGTCTCCTAAGCCCTGTATTCAATCATGCCGCCCCGCGGGGGGGCGGCATGACTATATAAACCCAGATTGCCGAATCTGTCAAGGCTGACATTTCCGCCGGCCTCTTATCCTGTTTCAGAAGCTGACGATCAGGCCCCGTCGCTCGGCATAGAAGCTGTCCAGCCCCCGGGTCGGCCAGACGGTCACGCGGGCTTCTGAAAAAGCCTCCTTCAGGCGGTCCGCCAGCCCCTGCGCGTCCTTTTCGTTCAGCGCGTGATGAATCCGGATGACCCTGTCCGGCGCCAGCCCGATCTTCTGAATCTCCTCCGTCAGCAGGCGGACCATGTTCCGGTCCCCTCTCGCCCGGCCTCTCATGGCGATTTCGCCCTTTTCATCCCCGATTCCGACACCCCAGAATCCCAGGTGGCCGGCGATAAAGCCCACCAGGCGGCTGACCCGCCCGGCCTTGATCAGGTTATGATAGGAAGCCAGGGCAAAGATGATGTGGGTTTCCTTCACATACCGGTTCAGCTGCTGCTCCACCTGGTCAAAGGAAGCGCCCGCCAGGATCAGATCCCTGGCCTTGAGCACCGCCGCGGCGACCTCCGGCCCCGTTCCCTTCGTATCGATGACGGCGATCTGCCGGGAAGGATCCTCCTCCAGGCACATGGTTCGCGCCAGGCAGGCGCTGTTGTAGCTGCCCGAAAGGGCGCTCGAGATCGTAAAGGCCACCACCGGCCCCGGCTCGGAAAACCGCCTCACCCATTCATCCGGCGAGGGGCAGGACGTCTGGGCCATCTCCGCGTGGCTCTCGTTGGCGGCAAGCATCTCCTCCACGGACATGTTTTCGTCGTCGATATATTCCCTGTTCCCGATTCGGATGGTGAACGGAATGGTGGAGAAGTCCATCTGACCTTCCCCGCCTTCCAGCGTAAACAGATCGCAGCTCGTATCGGATACCAGATGCCACATGATGATCATCTCCTGTTCCGGTGTCTATTGTACGCTATTTTCCGTCCGATTGCAAATCGGCCGCCAGCGCCTCCATCGCCCGGAAATAGCCCTCAAAGCCCAGGCCGATAAAATGGTGGCGGCAGGCCATGCCCGCGTAGGAGACCTTGCGGAATTCCTCCCGCTTCGTCACGTCGCTCAGATGTACCTCCGCCGCAGGCAGGCTGACCGCCTTCAGGGCGTCCAGAATCGCAATGCTGGTATGGGTGTAGGCCGCCGGGTTGATCACGATGGCATCCGCCGTCCCCAGGGCCTGCTGAATCCGGGTCACGATCTCTCCCTCGCTGTTGGACTGAAAAATCTCCGCCTCCGCCCCCAGCGCCGCGGCCTTCTCCCGGATATACCGGCACAGGTCGGCATAGGTTTCCCGGCCGTAGACTTCCGGCTCCCGGATACCGAGCATGTTCAGATTGGGTCCGTTAATAATCAGGATTTTCATTCCAGCGCCTCCTGTATTTTTTCCGCCGCTTCCTCCGGTGATCCGCTCTCCACCCGCAGATCCCGCCAGGCCGCGTACAGCGGCGCCCGATCCCGGTACAGCCGGTCCAGATCCTCCCGGGTTCGGGACAGCGGCCGGTCTCCCGCCGTGGCCAGAGCCTCCGGGGGCCGGTCCAGGTGGATCAGGATGCCATTCTGGCGGAGGCTTTGCCGGTTTTCCGGCCGGGTCACCGCCCCGCCCCCGGTGGCAATGATGGTGCCGGAGGCCTTTCCGGCCTCCGCGCAGGCCCGCGCCTCCAGGGCCCGAAAGGCTTCCTCCCCCAGGCCGCGGATCAGGTCGCCGCAGCGCCGCCCGCCAGCCTCCCGCTCGATCAGCTCGTCCGTATCCACCAGCTTCCGTCCTGTCCGCGCCGAGAGCAGCCGCCCCACCGTCGTCTTTCCGCAGCCGGGCATCCCGATCAGCACCCAGTTCCGCGCTTCCTTCTCCAGCGTCCCCAGAATCCGCTCCTCCGCCGCCGGCGGGATCTGCTTTCCGAGAAACACCTCCGCCGCGGCCCGGGCCTGGGCCACCAGCATGCCGAGGCCGCCCGCCGCCGGGATGCCGCTCTCCTCCGCCTGCAGGAGCAGAGCCGTCCGCAGGGGGTTGTAGATCAGATCCGCCACCCCACGGAGCGCCGGAAAATCCGCCAGATTCACCGGGGAGACGCCGTTCCCGGGGTACATCCCCACCGGCGTCGTATTGACGATCAGCTCCGCGTCCCGATGGCGGTCCAGATTCCCATAGTGATCCTCGCCCCGCCGGGAGATGACCCGGATCTCCCGCGCCCCCCGGTCCCGCAGGCAGGCCACGGCGGTATGGGAGGCGCCGCCGCTTCCCAGCACGAGGCATTTCCGCCCCTCCGGCCGGAGGCCCGCCCGATCCAGCATGGTCATGAATCCCGCGTAATCGGTGTTATCCCCCAGCAGGGTTCCGTCCGCCCGCCGCAGGATCGTATTGACGGCGCCGATCCGCCCCGCCCGCTCCGTCAGCTCGTCCAGAAAGGGGATCACCGCCTGCTTATAGGGAATTGTAACGTTCAGCCCGCGAAAGTCCTTCTTTTTCAGAAACGCCGGCAGCTGATCCGGCCGAAGCTCGATCAGGCGGTAATCATAGCCCCCCAGCTCCTGATGAATCCGGGGGGAATAGCTGTGCCCCAGCCTTTCCCCCAGCAGGCCGAATTCCATCCGTTTTTTCCTCCTTCATATCGCGAGGGGAACGCGGGGACAGTCCCCACGTTCCGTCACCTCGTCAGGCGCTCAGCAGCTCGTCCAGCAGCACCAGCGCCACCATCGCCTCCACCACCGGCACCGCCCGGGGAACCACACAGGGATCGTGGCGGCCGTGAATGGTCAGCTCCGTCTCCTGCCGTGCCTCCAGATCCAGGGTGCGCTGCGGCATTCCGATGGAAGGGGTGGGCTTGAAGGCCACCCGAAGGATCAGCGGCATCCCGGTGGTCATGCCGCCCACCAGCCCGCCGGCGTGGTTGGTCCGGGTCACCACCCGGTCCCCGCTGAGGGTATAGGCATCGTTATGCTGGGAGCCCTTCAGGATCGCGGCGAAAAAGCCGTCCCCGAACTCCACGCCCCGTACCGCCGGAATCGCCATGCAGGCGGCAGCCAGCGCGCTCTCGAGGCCCTCGAACAGCGCCCCGCCGATTCCCGTCGGCAGGCCCAGCGCCGCGGCCTCCACCGTTCCGCCGACGGAATCCCCGGCCTTCCGGGCGTTCTCGATTTCCGCCAGCATCTCCTCACCCATTTCCGGGGAAATGGTCGGGAAGCCGTTTTGAGCGATGGTCTCCAGATCCTCCTCGCTCACCCGGACCGGATCGAATCGCAGATCCCGCTGACTCCCGATGGAAGCGATATGCGCGCCGACACGGATGCCCTTTTCCCGCAGCATCTGCAGGGCGACGCCCCCGGCGATGCAGACCGGCGCGGTCAGCCGGCCGGAAAAGGGCCCGCCGCCGCGAATATCGAAGCTTTCCCCGTACCTGACCTTCGCCGGATAATCCGCGTGGGAGGGCCGGGGGATCCGGCTGAACTGATCGTAGTCCCGGCTGCGGGTATCGCCGTTGCGGATCACCCCGCACAGGGGCGCGCCGCAGGTGATTCCCTGCTCATTCAGGCCGCTGAGGAATTCCGGGAAATCCCCCTCCTTCCGGGCAGTGGCATACTTTCCCTGCCCCGGCGCCCGCCGGGCCATAAAGGCCTGCAGGGCGTTCTGATCGATCCTGAATCCGGAGGGCAGCCCATCCACCACCGCGCCGATGGCCGGGCCGTGGCTCTGGCCGAATACGCTGACCGTCAGTTTCTTTCCCCGAAACAGCATGCTTCTGTTCCCTCCTCTGTGAACGGCAGTTCATGTCTGCCCTGCTGACCGAAACGCGGGGACCGTCCCCGCGTTCCGCCGTCCCCTCCCGGGGGCCGCGGCCTCAAAAAGCCGGATTACACCATCGAATCCGCTTTTCCTCCCAGGTTCCGGAAAACCTCGAAAAAGCCCGGATAGGACTTGGCGACGCACTCCGCCCCCAGGATTTCCACCGGATGGGCACAGGCGCTTCCCGCCACCGCTGCCGCCATGGCAATCCGGTGATCCCCGCAGGCGTCCACCCGGCCGCCATGAAGACCGCCGCCAAAGACCGTCATCTCCTGCTCCGTCGCCTCCGCCCGGCCCCCCAGGGACCGGATCAGCCCCAGCACCGTCTCTACCCGGTCCGATTCCTTCAGCCGCAGCCGGGCGATGCGGCGAATCACGGTTCTTCCCTCGGCGAAGGCCGCCACCGCCGCCAGGACCGGCACCAGGTCCGGGATATCCCCGGCGTCGATCTCGATCCCCCGAAGGGCTTCCCGCTGGACCGTAATCCGGTCGTCCTCCTCCGTTACCCGGGCCCCGAAAGCCCGCAGCAGCGGCAGAATCGCCCGGTCCCCCTGGACCGAGGCGGCGTTCAGTCCGCGGCAGGTCACGCCCGCCCCGCTCAGGGCGCCCGCCGCCAGCCAGAAGGCGGCGCCGGACCAGTCGCCCTCGATCACCGCCACCCCGGGGCTCTGATACCGCTGGCCGCCGGGAATCCGGAAGAGATCCCCTTCCGCCGCCACCCGGATGCCGAACCGCCGGAGCACCTCCAGGGTGATCCCCACATAGGAGGCGGACTCCAGCGGGGTCAGCAGCCGCAGGGTGCTGTCCCCCGCCGTCAGCGGCAGCGCCATCAGCAGCCCCGTGATAAACTGGGAGGAAACATTGCCCGCAAGGGCATAGGTTCCGGCCTGAAGCCTTCCCTTCACTTCCAGCGGAAAGACGCCCCGGGGCGAAAGGGACACGCCGTGGGCCGTCATTTCCTCATACAGCGGGGACAGGGGCCGCTGAGGCAGCTTTCCCCGGCCGGTGAACCGGGTATGAATCCCCAGGGCCGCCGCCACCGGCAGCATGAACCGGAGGGTGGATCCGCTCTCACCGCAGTCCATCAGCGCCTGGGTCGGCAGGCTTCCGGGCACGATCTCCAGCCCGTCCTCCCGCTCCTGGATTCGGCAGCCCATCGCCTCCAGGCAGCCCTGGGTCGCCAGGGCGTCCGCCGAGGGGGCGACCCGCTCCACCCGGGTCGGTTCCCCGCTCAGGGCCGCGCAGATCAGCACCCGATGGGTGACCGATTTGGAGGAAATCACCGGATCCACCGTCCCCGACAGCGCCCCGGGCATGATTGTTACGCGCACAGGCCCGTCACCTCTCCATCGCAGCAGGCGATCAGCGGCTCCAGCTCCTCCGCCCGGATCCGGCAAAGCGCGCTGCGCCCCCGGCGCTCCGGAAGCACCACCGTCAGCTGATCCCCCGCCCTTTTTTTGTCATTCATGGCGCCCGACGCGATCTCCGCCGCCGTAAAGGGCGTTCCCACCGGCAGTCCCCGGGCCTGAAGCAGCCGCTTCAGTTCATCAAAGACGCCCCTTTCGCACCGCCCGCTTCGCTCGGCGGCATAAGCCGCGATCAGGATGCCTACCGCCACGCCTTCCCCGTGATAGATGCTGTAGCCGCTCAGCTTCTCCAGCGCGTGGCCGAAGGTATGGCCCAGGTTCAGCAGCTTCCGCTCCCCGCTTTCCCGCTCGTCCCGCTCCACAATTCCGCTTTTGATCCGGATATTATCCGCGATCAGTTCCCCCGCGGCGGCCCCGGACTGGATCCGGTCCAGCAGCGCCGGGGAACAGATGGCCCCGTGCTTAATCACCTCCGCCATGCCCTCCGCCAGGATCGGGGAGGGCAGGGTGTTCAGCAGCGCCGGATCGCAGAGCACCATCCGGGGCTGATAAAAGGTTCCGCAGAGGTTCTTGCCGGAGGGCAGGTTGACCGCCGTTTTTCCCCCGACCGAAGCGTCCACCATGGCCAGCAGGGTCGTTGGGATCTGAATAAAATCCACCCCCCGGAGATACAGCGCCGCCGCGAGGCCCGTCATATCCCCCGTCACGCCGCCCCCCAGGGAAACGAAGCAGTCCGTCCGGGTCAGCCCCCGCCGGTCCGCTTCCATCAGCATTTTCTCCACCACGGCAAGGCGCTTGGATCCTTCCCCCGGGGGAAAAACAAAGGAGGCCGCGCCAAAGCCGGCCCGGGCGAAGCTCTTCTCCGCCCGTCCCAGATACAGGCCCGCCACCGTTTCGTCCGCGGCGATCATCACCCGCCGCCCCTTCACCGCCCGCCGGGCCAGCTCCCCCGCCCGGTCCAGCAGCCCCCGCTCCACCAGCGCCTCGTAGGGGATCCCGGTCCGAACGTTTATGCTTTCCATTCCGTATCTATCTCCTCTTTCCGCTCCCGGCCTTCCTTCAGCAGCCGCTTCAGGGTTTCCGCGTCCCCGTTTTTCAGAGCGTCCCTGTATTCTCCCAGGGCCTCGATCAGCCAGTTCAGCTCCCGGCCCAGCGCGTCCGCGTTATCCAGGAACAGCTCGGTCCACATGGTCTCGTTCAGCTTCGCCACCCGGGTCAGATCCCGGTAGCTGCCGGCGGAAAAGCTCCGATGCTCCCGTGCCGTCGGCGATTTGATATAGGCGTTCGAAACCACGTGAGCCAGCTGGCTGGTAAAGGCGATCATCTCGTCGTGCTTCTCCGCCGTCGTCACCGTCACCGGGCCGAAGCCCGCGTCCTTCAGCAGATCCCGCAGGCGGCTCAGCTGAAACAGGTCCTCCTTTTCCTTCGGCACCAGGATCATCGTGGCTCCGCGGTAGAGGGTGTCCTGGGCATATTTGATGCCGGAAAACTGCCTGCCGGCCATGGGATGCCCGCCGATAAAGGTAAAGCCGTACTCCTCCGCCAGCTGAAAGCAGGGCGGGCAGACCGCCCGCTTGACCCCGCACAGATCGCACACGATCGTCCGGCGGCTCAGGCGCGGCGCCAGGCGGCGAAGGGTTTCCACCGCCGCGCCGGGATACAGGGCCAGGAACAGAAAGGCGCATTCGGAGACGTTTTCCTCCGTCAGCTCCCCTTCCACCGTTCCCGTCAAAAGGGCGTAGCGCTGCACGTGCTCATCCGCGTCCAGCCCCAGCACCCGGTGGCCCGCCGCCGTAAGCGCCCTGCACAGGGATGCGCCCATCAGCCCCAGGCCGATCACTCCCACCGTCTGCCTGTCCATCCTCAGTCGCCCTCCATCGCCTCAAGCAGCTTTTTCACCGCCCGGGCCACCTCGTCGAACTGCGCCGGGGTCAGGGACTGGGGCCCGTCGCACAGCGCGTGAGGCGGATCGTTGTGCACCTCGATCATCAGCCCGTCGGCCCCGCAGGCCGCGGCGGCCAGCGCCATCGGCCGGACGTAGCGGGCGTGCCCCGTCGCGTGGCTCGGATCCACCACCACCGGCAGATGGCTCAGCTCATGGAGTACCGCGACCGCCGACAGATCCAGCGTATTGCGGGTATAGGTCTCATAGGTGCGGATTCCCCGTTCGCAGAGGATCACCCGCTCATTTCCGCCGGCCATGATGTATTCGGCGCTCATGAGCAGCTCCTTCAGGTTGTTCGCCAGCCCCCGCTTGAGCAGAATCGGCTTGTCGATCCGCCCCAGCTCCTTGAGCAGCTCGAAGTTCTGCATGTTCCGGGCGCCGACCTGAATCACGTCCACCTGCTCAAAGAGGGGCAGATGCGCGATGTCCATGATTTCGGTAATGATCGGCAGGCCGGTCCGCCGCTTCGTTTCCAGCAGGATGCGGATTCCCTCCTCGTGAAGCCCCTGGAAATCGTAGGGCGAGGTCCGGGGCTTGAAGGCGCCGCCCCGCAGGACGCGGGCGCCGCTTTTCTTCACCGCCTCCGCCACGCTTTCCATCTGCTCCTCGCTCTCCACGGAGCAGGGGCCCGCGATGAACTGGAAATGTCCGCCCCCGATCGCCGTCCCCTCAGCGATCCGGATCACTGTATCGTCCGGATGGAATTTCCGGTTCGCCTTTTTGAAGGGCTCGGAAATCCGGGTCACGCTCTCCACGATCTCCAGCCCGCCGATCAGATCCGTATCGATCCGCGTCGTATCTCCCACCAGGCCGATCACGGTCTGGTATTCTCCCTCCGACACATGGGTCCGGACGCCATAGCTTTCCAGCCAGGAAATCAGCCGTTCCCGCTCCCCGGAGGGCGTATTTCTTTTCAGCGCGATAATCATCCGTTTCAACGCTCCTTTCTTCCCCGCATATTTTCCCACCCGGGCCCCCGCTTTGCAAGTCTGAAACACATTTTATACAGCACGCAAAAAATGCCTTGCCTCCCTGACGGCTGTTTGATATAATATTCGGAGTGTTCCCAATTACTTCAATGATGAACGGAGAGAGAGCCATGAAGAAAAAAGCCTGTCTGGCCATGCTGCTGATCCTGACGATGACGCTCAGCGGCTGCGCTCTGATCAAAAAGGACGCGGCGGTCGACGCCGCACGGATTATCCTTTCCTATAACGGAAAGGACGTAACCAAGGCCGAGGTGCAGGAGCAGGTCGATTACCAGCTGCAGCAGACCGCCTATATGTACAGCATGTACTACGGGTCCTCCTATGATGTATCCGACCCCGCCAACATCGCCTCCGCCCAGGAAGCCGCCGTTGACTCCATCAAGCGGGATCTGGTGCTGAAGGCCAAGATCGCGGAGATGGGGCTGGAAAAGAACCTGACGGAGGAGGATCTCACCTCCATCAAAGAAACCGCCCAGTCCAGCTATGACAGCGCCCTATCCTACGCCAAAACCCAGGTGGATCAGACGCTGGAGGGAGACGCGCTGGAGGCGGCCGCCGTCAAGTACCTGGAGGACGCGAAGGCCACCCTCGCCGACTACGAGGAGGACGCGAAGAACTCGAAGCTGTCCGAGCTCCTGCGGGCGGAAGTCGTCAAGGACGTGACGGTTTCCGACGAGGAGGTTCAGACCGAGTACGATACCCGGGTCGAATCCGCGAAGACCACCTATGGCGAAAACCCGGCGGCCTACGCCAACGCCGCCAACGGCAGCACGATTTACTACGCCCCCGCCGGCGTCCGCCGCGTCAAGCAGATCCTGATCAAGTTCAAGGACGAGGATCAGACCGCTGTGACCGACGCAAACGCCAAGGTCACTGCCGCCAATTCCAAGGTGACCGCCGCGCAGGAGACGCTGGACGCCGAGGGCGCCACCGAGGAGGAGAAGGCCCAGGCTCAGAAGGATCTGGAGGCCGCTCAGGCGGAACTGGAAGCCGCCAATAAGGAAGTCGCCGAGCTTACGGACAAGGCCTACGCGGCCATCGACGCGGAAACCGATGAAATCCTGCAGCAGCTGAAGGACGGCGCCGACTGGGATACCCTGATGGCCGAAAAGACCCAGGATCCCGGCATGCAGACCGGCCGGGATACCGCGGTGACCGGCTACGCCGTCGCCGAGGGCATGACCTCCTTCGACGCTGCCTTCGTGAACGCGGCCATGGGCCTGAAGGCCATCGGGGATATCTCCGATAAGACCCGCGGTTCCAGCAACGGCTACTATATCATCAAGTATGTGGCAGACCAGGAGGAGGGTCCCGTTCCGCTGGATTCCGTCCGGGAAACCCTGCGGGAGTCCCTTCTGTCCACCAAGCAGTCCGATCACTATTCCGAGACCGTTCAGGCGTGGATCGACGCGGCCGGAATCAAGGCGGACATGAACGCTCTGAAGGACTGATCCGGTTTACATCGGGATGCCGCTTGCGGCATCCCTTTTTTTAGGAGGTATCTATGCTGTTTTCCGCCGCGCTTTTCAGGGCCCAGGCCAGAAAGGCCCTCCGGGGCCACTGGCAGACCGCCCTGCTGATCGCCCTGGCGGTCAATCTGCCCAGCCTGCTGGTTCAGGCCGTCTCCGCCTTTACCGGCGCCGACCCCCTGACCCAGGTCCAGAACCTGCTGATCACCGTCTCCCGGGACGGCATGATGTCCCAGCGGGCGTTGGAGGCGGGGCTGGAGCGCATCTTCGCCCAGTCCTCCGTCTGGGTCTCCGTCGGAGCCACCGTGCTCGTCTGGCTCGTCACCCCCTGCCTTTCCCTGGGCATGAACCGATGGCTGCTGCTGCGGCTTCGAAATCAGGAGGGTCCCTTCTCCACGGTCTTCAGCCTGCTCCGCATCGCCCACAAGGCCATCGGGCTGCAGCTCCTCCGGGCGCTGCTCGTGCTGCTCTGGATGCTGCCCGGCGTGGCGGTCATGCTGCTGAGCGCGCTGCCGCTCCTGCAGGCCAACGCCGCCATCCCCTCCTCCGTCCTGTCGGCGATGAACTCCTCCCTGATGTTCTCCTGGGGCGGCATGATCCTGATGGGGGCGCTCGGGGTGATCGCCGCCCTGCGCTACGCCCTGTCGGATTTCCTGCTGGCGGACGCGCCGGAGAAGGGCATCCGCGCCTGCCGTCGGGAAAGCCGGCAGCGGATGCACCGGCGGAAGGGGATGCTGTTTTCCCTGGAGCTGAGCTTCATCTTCTGGTACCTCGGGGAGATGCTGGTGGCCTCCTTCCTTTCCGACCTGGGGGCGGAGATCCCCTCCCTCATGTTCCAGCTGCTGGCCAGCCTGTTCCTCACCGTCTATCTTCAGGGCGCCGTCGGCAGCTTCTTTGAGGCGGTCATGAAGCTTCCGGAGGGCGTTCCCGTCCCGCCGCCCTCCGTGGCGGAGACGCCGGAGTCCCTGGACTGACCGGCTTTACCGGCTTTTTGCGGACGGACATTCCGCCTCTGTGAACGCCCATTTACATCTGCCCCTGCTGCATTCCTTTTGCTTTTTCCTTGTTATTTTCTGGTAAGACAGGTATAATGGCTTGCATCAATTTTACTGGAGGTGTTCCCATGGCCCTGACCATCTCTCACCGCTGCCAGAATATCGCCCCCTCGCTGACCCTGCAGATCGATACCCGCGCCAAGGAAATGGCGGCCTCCGGCATGGATGTCGTCGGCTTCGGCGCCGGCGAGCCGGACTTTCCCACCCCCGCCCATATCTGCGACGCCGCCCGGGAGGCGCTGGATCTGGGGATGACGCATTATACGGCGGTTCCCGGAACCATGGAGCTGCGGATGGCTATTACCCGCAAGATGGAACGGGACCACGGGCTGACCTATTCTCCCCAGGAGATCATCGTTTCCAACGGCGCCAAGCACAGCCTGTTCAACGTGTTCCAGACCATTCTGGACCCCGGCGACGAGGTGCTGATTCCGACTCCCTGCTGGGTTTCCTATCCGGAGCTGGTGCGGATGGCCGGCGGCGTGCCGATCTTCGTGCCCACCGACGAGTCGAACCGCTTCATTCCCAGCAACCGGGATATCGCTTCCCGGGTCACCCGGCGGACCAAGGCCATCATTATTACCTCTCCCTCCAACCCCAACGGGTCCATCTGGTCCAGGGAGCAGCTGCAGTTCGTCGGCAACCTGGCCGTCGCGCATCCCTTCTATATCGTTTCCGACGAGATCTATGAAAAGCTCGTCTATGACGGCCGGAAGCATCTGTCCATCGCCCAGCTGGGAGAGCAGATCAAGGAGCAGACCTTTATCATCAACGGCCTGAGCAAGGCCTACGCCATGACCGGCTGGCGGATCGGCTACTGCGCCGCGCCGCGGCGGGAGGTGGCGGCCATGAGCGCCTTCCAGTCCCAGGCCACCAGCAACGCCAACGCCATCGCCCAGCACGCGGCCAAGGTAGCCCTCGACGGGGATCAGTCCTGCGTCGAGGAGATGGTCCGCCAGTTCGAGGAGCGCCGGAACGTCATGGTGGACGGCATTAACAGCATCCCCGGCCTGAGCTGCCTGAAGCCGGAGGGCGCCTTCTACGTGATGCTGAACATCAAAAACGTTCTCGGCCGCCGCTACAACGGCAGAACCATCGAGGATTCCATGGATTTCGCGGAGCTTTTGCTGGCGGAAAAGCAGGTTGCCGTCGTGCCCGGCGTCGCCTTTGAGGCCGAGGGCTTCTGCCGCCTGTCCTACGCGATCTCCACCGACCGGATCAAGGAAGGCCTGAACCGGATCGAATCCTTCGTCGAATCCCTGAAATAAAAAAGGAGACCCCCATGCTGAAATACGACGATACCACCAACCTGCTGATGCAGGCCAAATATCACTACAGCCTGCAGGATGTGGACGAACCGAACCTGTACCGGGAAATCTATGACTACGACCACGTGCCGAAGGTCGCCTTCAACATGCGCCATGTGCCCATGAACATGCCGGAGGAGATCTGGCTGACGGACACGACCTTCCGGGACGGCCAGCAGTCCGTCAGCCCCTTTACCCCGGAGCAGATTCTTCACCTCTTTAAGCTGATGAGCCGCCTCGGCGGGCCAAAGGGCATGATCCGCCAGAGCGAATTTTTCCTCTACACGGAAAACGACCAGCGGGCCCTCCGCCTCTGCCAGGACGCGGGGCTTCCCTTCCCGGAGATTACCACCTGGATCCGGGCCAACGAAAAGGATTTCGAGCTGGTCAAGCAGGCGAATGTTCAGGAGACCGGCATCCTGGTTTCCTGCAGCGACTACCATATCTTTAACAAGATGCACCTGACCCGCGGCCAGGCGATGGACAAATACCTCGGCATCGTCAAGTCCGCCCTCAGCTACGGCATCCGGCCCCGCTGCCACTTCGAGGATATTACCCGGGCGGATTATTACGGCTTCGTGGTGCCCTTTGCCACGGAGCTGATGAAGCTGTCCCGGGAGAGCGGGATTCCCATCAAGATCCGGGCCTGCGACACCATGGGCTACGGGGTCAGCTATCCCGGCGCCGCCCTGCCCCGCAGCGTCCCCGGCATCATCTACGGCCTGCGCCACTACGCCGAGGTGCCCGCCGCTCAGCTGGAATGGCACGGGCATAACGATTTCTACAAGGTCGTCACCAACGCGGCCACCGCCTGGCTCTACGGCTGCTCCAGCATCAACTGCAGCCTGCTGGGCATCGGCGAGCGCACCGGCAACTGCCCGCTGGAGGCGATGGCGGTGGAATATCAGTCCCTGCGCGGGGAAACCGGCGGCATGGATCTGACCGCCGTCACCGAAATCGCGGACTTCATGGAGCGGGAAATCGGCATCGAGATCAGCCCCCGCCAGCCCTTCGTCGGACGGCATTTCAACGTCACCCGGGCCGGTATTCACGCCGACGGCATGCTCAAGGACGAGGAGATTTACAATATCTTCAATACCGCCGCCATCCTGAACCGGCCCGCCTCCGTCGCGGTAGACAGCCGGGGCGGCACCGCCTCCGTCGCCCACTGGATCAACAACTACTTCCGGCTGAACGGCGACAATACCATCGATAAATCCGATCCCCTCGTGGTGGCCATCCGAAGGATGGTGGACGCGCTCTATGAGGAGGGCCGGAATACGGTCATGGGCAATGAGGAGCTGGAAATCATGGTCCGGCGCTGCGACCAGGACCGGTACGAGCACCTGCTGTTCCATAAGAGCCATTAAGCGAAGCGAGGAGATAGGCTGTGCGGAAAATCGTTCTGACCGGCGGCGGCACGCTGGGCCATGTCACTCCCCATCTGGCGCTGCTCCCCCATCTGCGGGAAGCAGGCTATGAAATTCATTATATCGGAACGGAAAAGGGCATGGAAGCCGCCCGGATGCAGGCGGAGAGCGACGTTATCTATCATGCCGTCAAAAGCGGCAAGCTGCGCCGGTACTTCTCCTGGCAGAACTTTACCGATCCCTTCCGGGTGATCGTCGGGGCCTTTCAGTCCGCCCATCTGATGGGACAGATCAGGCCGGACGTGGTCTTCAGCAAGGGCGGCTTCGTGGCCGTGCCCGTCGTGTTCGGCGCCTGGCTTCGGGGCATTCCCGTGCTCTGCCACGAAAGCGATCTGACCCCCGGGCTGGCCAACAGGCTCTGCAAGCCCTTCGCCCGCCGCTTCGCCACCACCTTCCCCGAATGCGCGGAGGCGCTGGGGGACAAGGCGGAATGCACCGGAACACCCCTGCGCCGGGAGCTCTTTGCCGGCAGCCGGGAGGAGGGCCTGCGGCTTCTCGGGCTGGAGGGGAAAAAACCGGTGCTGCTTATGATGGGCGGCTCCTCCGGCGCCCGCAGCGTCAATGAGGCGCTCCGGGCCGCGCTGCCCGCCCTGCTGCCCGATTTCGACATCGTCCATATCTGCGGAAAGGGCAACCTCGACGAATCTCTGAACGGAAGAGCCGGCTATGTGCAGCGGGAGTTTCTGGACGCGGAGCTGCCGGACGTTCTCGCCTGCGCCGATCTGGTGCTCTCCCGGGCCGGCGCCAACGCCCTGTGCGAGTTTCAGGCCCTCGGCCGCCCGATGCTGCTGATTCCCTATCCGAAGGGCGCCAGCCGCGGCGACCAGATCCTGAACGCCCGCAGCCTCGAAAAGCGGGGACTCTGCCGGGTGCTGATGCAGGAGGATATGACGCCGGAAACCCTGGCAAAGGCCATCCGCGAAACCTGGTCGGAGCGGGATCGGCTCACGGAGGCGCTGAAAAAAGCCCCGCCCGCCGACGGAACCGCCCGGGTGCTGGAAATGATCGAGGAAATTCAGAAATCATCGTTATGAAAGGGTTTCCCCGTCCAGCTTCAGCCGGTAGGCCATCAGCTTGGCCAGGAAGAACATCAGCGCGCATTCGTCCTCCTGCCAGATCCGCTGGGTTCTGGGCTCCGCCAGCAGCAGAATGCCGTATTCCCGGGCGTCCAGCATGATCCGAAGGGCCATCAGGGCCTCCACCTCCATGTCCTTCATCGCCCCGTAAAAGCCCGGGCAGCGCTCCTGAAGTTCGTCCACCTTGTTGGTATAATAGAGATGGTCGTTCATCCAGTTCAGGTTTTCGATATCCTGAACAGGGACGCTCAGCGCCCCGTCCCGCACCGAGTGGAGCACATGATCCGTCCCCATGTAGTAGAGGTCGGACACCCGCAGCGTATCCATGAGGAAGGGCGTCACGGACTGGAGCCGGTTGCGGCAGCCCTGCACCATCTCGAAGGCCCGCAGCAGGCTGTTCATGGTGGTAAACATGCCCTGGCGGGCGATCCGCTGGATCTCGATATGCTTATGCTTCTCCTCCAGATAGACGATCAGGCAGTTGCGCCCCTTGATCTTTCCCCGGTACAGGGCCTTGTCCATCAGGGTGAACAGGGCGTTATAGTCCTGCGCGTTCTCCGGAAAACCCGCGCAGCCCATCGTCCCGGTCACAAAGGGCTGACAGTCGTCGAGACGGATGTTCCGCCGAATCACCAGCTGGCTGTTGTACATCGCCTGGAAATAGCCCTTCCGCTCGTCATAGGTCTTCAGCCCCGGCACCAGGATCAGAAACTCGTCCCCGCCGAAGCGGCCGGCGATGCCGTCGTCCGCCAGGTATTCCTGCAGGCTTCCCGCCAGCTCCACCAGCACCTCGTCCCCCGTCCGGTGGCCGTAGGTATCGTTGATGAATTTAAAATTATCCAGATCCAGAATGGCATAGGCAAACGGTTTCCCCTGGGCGATCCAGTCCCGGGCCAGCGCGACCATCCCCGGCCGGGCGACCAGCCCGGTCAGCGGATCCAGCAGGTTCCGGACCTCCGTATGCTCAAGCTGCTTCCGGAAAACCTCGTGAACCGCCAGCTGTTCCTTTGTATACATGTTCTGATCCGAACCTCCCGCTTCCCCGGAGCGCACGCATGGGCGCTTCCTGGGTTTCCATTTCCGTCAGGTTATTCCAGGGCTTCCCCGTCCTCTATCCGCGCGATCATATCGATCCGCCGCTGATGGCGCCCGCCCTCGAATTCTGCCGTCAGCCAGTGCCGGGCGATCATTTTGGCCAGCTCCGTCCCGACCACCCGGGCGCCCATCGTCAGAATATTGCTGTTGTTATGGCGCTTGCTGAGCTCCGCGCTGTAGACATCGCTGCAGGTGCAGACCCGAATTCCCTTCACCTTCCCGGCGGCAATCCCGATCCCGATCCCCGTTCCGCAGATCAGAATCCCCCGGTCGCACTCCCCGGAGGCGACGGCCTTCGCCGCCCGGTAGCCGAAGACGGGATAATCGTCGTCCCGGTTCGCCGGGTCGTCATTTCCGAAATCCTTCCAGGTCAGCCCCATTTCATCCAGCATCCCGGCGATCTCCTTCTTCAGGGCCACGCCGGTATGGTCACAGGCCAGCGCTATCATGTTCCATTCCTCCTCTGTGAACGGCAGTCAACGTCTGTCATTCTGTCCCTGTCTCCCTATCGATATGACTGCAACTGTATCTTACACGATCTTCCCGCTTTTTTCAATCAGAAAACTCCCGGGAATCATACCCGGGAGCCAGCAGGGTTACCGTTCATAACCTGACCGGAGGAAAAAGCAGCCTTCCAGGACGTTTTCGACCATAGCAACAGCCGCGTGAATTCGCGGCAAATGGGAAGTGCTTTCTCGGTTTCCGGTACCCGGAACGCCTTTACTGAACCGTCGAGCTTTCGCGCCGAATCGGAAAGGCCCTGACAAGATAGAACAGGTATCCTCCCAGAACCACCAAGGTTACCGCCAGACTGATGATCATTTCGGTCTGTGGGCTGAAGCTTCCTTCCGCGGAAAACACTTTCAGCGCATTATTGGCTGAATGAAACAGAATACAGGGTATCAGTGACTTCCCATGGTAAAAAATCCATACGAGAACAAATCCGACCAGCGTGGCAAAGACGATCTGGATCAGCGTCGAAGCCGGATCCCGGCCGCTTCCGTTGAACAGATTGACGATATGCCCAAGGCCAAAGGTCAGCGAAGAGACGAGGATCGCTGACTTCAGGTTATCCTTTTCCATGGCCCGAAACAGCAGTCCGCGGAAAATCACTTCCTCCAAAAAGCCGACACAGCACATGCTGACGATTTCCAGCGCGTCTTCCGGAAACGCAAATTGCTTTTTCATCCCGCCCCAGAAGGCCATCGATGCGATGAGGATCAGCGGGGCATAATACAGAAAACGCCCTGCGGGAACTTCAGGCCTGCAAAAGCCGTATTTCCTGCTCAGATGATGGTTGCGGATCCAGAAAAAAAGGAACAGAGACATCCCGACATGCAGCGCGGCCGTGACGGACTTCATGATACCGACAGCCTCCGAAAGCTGATCCGCGAGGCCTGTCAGAACTACATACGCAACGATCCACAGAACCACAAAGGTCATCTCACTCTTTTGATACAGCTTTGTCATTCTGATTTCTCTCCTCTGTGAACATCAGTTCACGTCTGCCATTCTATCCGGATGACGATTTTGCTGCCGCTCCGCTTGAGCGTTCGCGGACAAAATCCGTCTCCCTCTCCCGGTTTTCGCCACAGCCATATGTTTCAGAAACAAAAGTGAGCGGAACGAAAAAGACCGTCCCTCCGTTTTCTCCGTTTTATTTAAAATCCCTCCTGCTTTTCTTCGCAGGAGGGACTCGTATATCGGAGGATTCCGTTTGCAAAACCGTTCACCGAAACAGGTGTGGTTTTTACTTGTTCATCGCCTGCTGCACCGCCACGGCCACCGCCACGGTCATGCCAACCATCGGATTGTTGCCGGCGCCGAGGAAGCCCATCATTTCCACGTGGGCGGGCACGGAGGAGGAACCGGCGAACTGCGCGTCGGAGTGCATCCGGCCCATGGTATCGGTCATGCCGTAGGAGGCGGGGCCGGCGGCCATGTTGTCGGGATGCAGGGTGCGGCCGGTGCCGCCGCCGGAAGCCACGGAGAAGTACTTCTTGCCGGCTTCCCAGCGTTCCTTCTTATAGGTGCCGGCCACGGGGTGCTGGAAGCGGGTCGGGTTCGTGGAGTTGCCGGTGATGGAAACATCCGCGCCCTCGTGCCACATGATGGCCACGCCCTCGCGCACATCGTCCGCGCCGTAGCAGTTGACCTTCGCCCGGGGGCCGTCGGAATAGGCGGTCCTGCTGACGATGGTCAGCGCGTGATCTTCCTTCACGTCGGCGGACAGGTAGTCATACTTGGTCTGCACATAGGTGAAGCCGTTGATGCGGCTGATGATCATGGCGGCGTCCTTGCCCAGGCCGTTCAGGATAACCCGCAGGGGCTTGGTCCGAACCTTGTTCGCGTTCAGGGCGATTTTGATGGCGCCCTCGGCGGCGGCGAAGGATTCATGGCCGGCCAGGAAGGCGAAGCACTCGGTTTCCTCATCCAGCAGCATGGCGCCCAGATTGCCGTGGCCGATACCGACCTGGCGCTGATCCGCCACGGAACCGGGGATGCAGAAGGCCTGCAGGCCGATGCCGATGGCTGCGGCGGCCTCGGAGGCCTTGCGGCAGTTCTTCTTAATGGCGATGGCCGCGCCTACGGTGTAGGCCCACTTTGCGTTCTCAAAGCAGATGGGCTGGATGCCTTCGATCAGTTTGTATACGTCGATGCCGGCGGCATCGGTGATTTCCTTGCACTCTTCAATGGAAGAGATGCCGTACTCCTTCAGTACAGCAAGAATCTGAGGCTCTCTTCTTTCATAGGATTCAAATAATGCCATGGTTCTTTTCCTCCTCTTCCTTATTCGTGTCTCGGGTCAATCAGGCGAACCGCATCGGCAACTCTTCCGTAC
>JAFRHH010000060.1 GCA_017433405.1 Clostridia bacterium
CTGCAGTTCGTCTTCCAGCAGCAAGATTTTGTTTTCCTTTTCGGCTAAGCTTGTCCGAAGTCTGACGATCTCAGCAGCATCCTCTCCGCTGATCCTGATTGGATTATCTTCTTTCTTGCAGGGAATAATCTCACCCGTTTCTGGATCTACTTTCCCCAGATATTTTCTCTTGGACCTTGGCTGTTTCTTTTCCTTATCCCAATAGGAAGTGCTCTCGTAGGCGTACTTGATTCCTGTTTTCTTATCAGTCTGATAGACGATGCTTGGCATTGGAAACCCTCCTTTCATGATACATATATTATACACTATTTGCAGTAAAAAGTAAAGCGTAAATAGTTACAATTCTATTAACTATGTTATAACTAATTATAACAGGTGCCTCGCTTACAGAAGCACCTGCAGAAATGGTCATTCACTTATTTATGGTTCGCCCACCCCGTGAACAGTAACGTTCTCGCAGCGTAATATCCAGATCGATCAGTTCCTGACTGCGTCGGACCGGATCAAAGTACAGGTTCAGCCGCAAATGATTTGCCTGCTTTACATTATCCCGTTTTCCTTCAATCTGGTATTCCAGCTCGTACTGCTTGAAGTAGATTCTTTCCTCCGGATCGATTTCCATACCCGTCGGATGGTGGTCAAAGCTGCCGAACTTATCAATCTCCTTTCTGACGTGCCTCTGACCGACTTTCGTTCCCATAATCATGGGCTGTCCTTTGTCAATGTACATCTCCAGGTTTCGGATAGATTCGTATCCGCGATCCGTAATCATGATGACATCTTTAAATCCCGCGTTCTTCAGATCGGCCAGAATGATTGCAAGGCTTCTGGAGTCCGGTGTATTTCCCGGTAATGTCCGGTAGTAAACCGGCATATGCTTGCTGAGCGTATAAACCACGACTTCCATCGTCTGCGGAAGAGGTAGCTTGTCCTTACTTTTTCCGTAATGGATATCCAGCAGGCAGCTGCCCCATGCGGATCGGCTGGTGGAGTCAACAGCGCAGAGCTCATTATTTCCAAGCCGCTTCGCCCGGCAGCGAAACAGATCCATCCGGTTCTGTTCCGTAATCGACTGCGTAAGGATGGTGATACTCGGAGAAGACAGCTCCCCTCCATAAGGGGTCTTTGCGATTCTCATCCAGGCTGCAAGATGGTCATAAGTTCCTCTGCCACTCATTGGAAAGTATGCCAGTGTCAGAATTGCGTTGACCATTTCCTTGTTTCCATCGAAAACCTTGGTCAGATCCTCACGAATTCCTGTTGCATCGGCAATCTGTTCCATTAGCCAGATATCGCCGTACAAACGATTCTCATCCTGGGATTCGATCACCGGTCGTCCGGGTTTGCGGCCTCCGGACAGTTTTTCAAGCTCGCTCATATCCCAGTCATCGGGGAAAATCAGTTTGGAACGTTCTTCGATCGAAGCAAAGATGTATTTGGGACCGGGGATGAACTTGTTGGAATCATCCAAGGTTCCCCAGTGAATCCGCTTATGCTTCGTCTTTCCGGTCGCCGGATCCTGATATGCTGGCTGGGTACTGGCGTACCGATAACCACCGATATTGTGGATGGAGATCCGGTACGGAGCGGTGGGATCAAGCGGTCTGGCCATTGAGCATGCCTCCTTCGAATTCGTAGTATAATTATACTACATCTTTGAAGGAAATTCAATAGCTGAACCCACTAATATCCAAGGAATTTCAACGGATTGAGCTCAACCGGGCGAGTTCGTAGTACAAACTTTCTTAAAACTCAGATTCATTATATTCCTTCAGCCCTCTAAAATCAACGATTCTGCAGTCCGAGTCAGCGGGAACGGTTTATAGTAAAAAACCGCCGAACCTGACAGGGTATGTATGCTAACCCCGTCAAGTCAGGCGGTCATCCATCTCTGATGCTGTATTCAATTCAGTGAAACAAAAGGACGGTTCTGCCGGGCCGAATGGGATGGGAGAACCGTCCCCCCGTCCCACTCGGTAGCCCTGTTTTTGTTTCGCCTTCAGCGCCTTTATTGCTCCGCAACCTTATCCGTGGAGGTTTTTTCGCCGCCGTCCATCTGCAGGATCGGCAGGGTCGTGCTGCCGCCGCCGGCTACATAGGTGGGCAGCTGGCCGTTCCAGGCCTTGATCTCGTTAAACTTGATCAGATTATCCGTCAGGCTTTCCGCGATCATCTTATTCGCCTCGGCCTCCGCTTCGCTGCGGACCTTCACCGCGTAGGCGTCGGCGTCCGCGTTAATCTTCGCCACGTTGGCCTGGGCTTCCGCGTTAATCCGCTGGCGCTCCGCCTGCTGCTGGGTTTCCATGGTCTTCTGCTGCTGCTCGATCTCCGCCTGCAGCTTGCGCTGGGCGGCTACCTGCTTGGCCTCCACCGCGTCGGTAAAGGCATCGGTAAAATCCAGGTTTTCAATGCTGACGCTGATCACGTTGATGCCGTAATCCCTCAGCTCCTCCACCATCCCGTCCCGGATCTGTTCGCTCAGCTTCTGGCGGTTGCTGACCAGGTTTTCCGCGGTATACTGACTGAAGACGCCCTTGGTGATCTCCAGCATCCGGGGGTTCACCAGCTTATTGAAATAGTCCGTGCCGACCTCCTTGAAGAGGTTCATGGCCGTGGCCTTATTAATGGCGTAGTTAATCGAGCCGGTTATATTCACCTGCTGGATATCGCTGGAGAACGCCTCCGTCGTAAAGCTGGTTTTCTGCTCCCGGTTATCCATGGCGATAATCTGCTGGAAGGGGCTCTTAAAATGGAGGCCCGCCTCCAGGGTTATATCCTCGACCTTGCCGAAGGTGGTCACGATTCCGGTATAGCCGGTTTCCACCGTCGTCGTACAGGTCGTCGCGATCACCGCGCCAAGCACGACGACCGCCGCCGCTATGATGAGTCCCTTTTTCGCTTTCATCGTTTCTTCATCCTTTCTTTGAGGGTGCTGGACGCAGACAGGGCGTCTCCCCTGCTCTGGTCCCCGGTTTCACGGCCGGGCTCATTCGCCGACCGTGACCTGATCATATCATTGAATACACCGGGTGTAAAGCAGGGGTTTCGCAAAATAGCCATTGCTATTTTTCCGCAGGACGGAAGTAAAATTGCCACGATCAAAGCCCCAGCGGGCGGGTTTTTGGGGTGCCGGCCTTTCTCGGATAGGCCTTCGGGCATGGCTGGACCTTAAGCACCGGCAGGATCCGGTGATCCCAGTCCCGGCCCGAGATCGGACAGGAAACCGGCGGCTCGGCCCTTCCGCCCAGGAGATGAGCCGCCCGTCGGCCGGCCTCCAGCTCCTCCGCGAGAGCCGGGCCCTTCCAGCAGAGCACTTTCCCGCCGGGGCGAACGAAGGGCAGGAGGTATTCGCAGAGGACGTTCAGGGGCGCCACGGCCCGGGCCAGGGCCACATCGAATTTTTCCCGGAAGCGGGGGTCCCGGCCGCCGTCCTCCGCCCGCAGATGGACGAGGGTTACGTTTTGGGCACCCGTTTCTTCGCAGACCGCCCGGAGGAAGTCCAGCCGCTTCCGGAGGGAATCCAGAAGGGTGAATCGCTTTTCCGGACAGGCGAGGGCCAGGGCCAGGCCCGGGAAGCCGGCGCCCGTGCCCACGTCGATCACGGTTTCGGCGGAGGCCAGGAGGCCGGTTTTCAGCACGAGGAGGGAATCCACAAAATGGCGGTCCGCCGCTTCCTCAGGGGAGAGGACGGCCGTCAGGTCCATCCGGCTGTTCCAGGCTTCGAGGAGGTCCAGATAGGCGGCGAGCTTTTCCGCCGCCGCGGCAGAGACGGGGATTTCGTTTTCGCGAAGGCGGGTTTCCAGGAGTTCTTTCGTATTCATGCTTTCAACTGTTCAGCGGCAGGCGCAGGTATTTAACGGCCAGGTATTTAAACCAGGCCAGAGTTTCGCGAAAGTGGTTTTTCAGCCAGAATTCCGGCTTGCAGGGGCTGCCAAGGGCCTCGGCGGTCCAGCCCGCGTCCCGGGCCAGGGCCAGGGCCCGGGGGGCATGGTAATCGCTGGTTACCACCAGGAGGCGGCGGACGCCGGGCAGGGGGGCCAGGAGCTTTCCGGCGTTCAGCAGGTTTTCGCGGGTATTAAAGGATTCCGCGTCCGTCAGGATTCCCTGCTCCGGAATTCCCAGGCTGGCAAGCGCCGCCTTCATCACCAGGGCTTCCGCCTCCGGCTCGTTTACGCCCTTCGCCCCGCAGACGACGACGGGGACGTTTCGGCGATCCCATGCGCGCTTCGCCGCCTCCAGGCGGAGGGCCAGCTGGGGGCTCGGATCCCCGGAGGGGTAGACCTGGGCGCCCAGGACGACGATCGCGTCGTAATCCCCGGCAGGGTCTTTCGGAATTCGGGATTCCCAGAGGCAGAGCAGGCCCAGCATGACCCCGAAGGCGAGGAGGCCCACGGCGAGCGCCCATTTCAGCAGCCGAAAAAGCAGCCGGAGGATCATAGTCCTCTCCCCCTGATTCGATAATCAATATCCCCATGCTGAATCATCGAATAGGTTCGGTCGCCCGCGACGATAATATGATCCAGAACCAGGATACCCAGGCCGTTCAGGAGCCGCTGGAGCTGCTGGGTTGAGGCGAGATCCTCCGGGGAGGGGGCGCAGGTTCCGCCGGGGTGATTATGGCAGAGCATGACGCTATGGGCATTATAATTCAGGGCGGCCTCGACCACGAGGCGCGGATAGGCGGAGACCTCGGAGAGGCTTCCCTCCGAGATCAGGCGCTTTCCGAGCACCTTGCACTGGGCGTTCAGGGCGATCACGAAAAAGCGCTCCGTCCGCTCCCCCGCCAGCATCGAGAGGCAGTAGGCCTCCGCGTCCCGGCTGTTCGCGATTTTTTCCGGCTCCTCCATGGCGCAGCGATGCCAGACCCGGGTCAGGGGGACCACCATACCGATCAGGGTTGCCGCCTGGGGCCCGATTCCCTTCACGGCGGCGAGCTGCTCCGGGCGGGCCTCGAGGACCCCCTTCAGGGAGCCGAAGGTATCCAGGAGATCATGGGCCAGGGGGTTCGTATCTCCGCGGGCGTTGGCATAGAACAGGAGCAGCTCCAGAATCTGGTGGTCGGCGAATTTTTCAAAGCCCCGCTCCTCCATAAATCGCTGGCGGAGCTTATCGCGGTGGCCCGAGTGGACGTTTTTTTGGGGTTTTTCCGATGCCATGGGGGAATTGCCTCCTTTCAGGGTCAGACGCACAGGGTGAACCGCTTATTTTCCGTAATAGCGCCAGAGGTCCAGGCAGAGCCGGCGCTCCGCTTCGGGGAGGGGCAGGAAGGCCTTTCGGTAGGCGGCCTTCACGTCCTCCCGGGACAGGGGAACCGGATGGTTGCCGAGGCGTTCCGCGTTCACGGAGGCGGCCAGCTCCTCCAGCCGCTCCTCGCCCGGGTTTTCCGGAATGGGCATTTCCAGATCCAGCATGATTCCCCACAGGAACCGCGGGCCCATCATCGGATCCCCCAGGCGCATGAGGCGGCTCAGGGACGAAAGGGTTTCCTTCATCTCCTCCCGGGGAAGCATCATTTCCCAGAGAACCGGCAGCGTGACCATAACGGCATGGCCGTGGGCCAGGCCCATGGTCTTCGTCAGCTGATAGGACATGGCATGAGCCGCGGTGGTCCGGGTGATCTGGATCGCCTTGCCGGACTGGAAGGCGGCATGGAGCATTTCCTCCGCGGCCTTCGGATCCCCGGCGAGGTAGGCCTTCAGGTTATCCAGGACGCCGAGGATCGCCAGATAGGCGTGGACCCGGCTTTCCTCCGTCGCGCCCCGGCTCCAGTAGCTTTCGATGCCCTGGGCCAGGGCGTCGAGTGCGCAGGATTTTTTATGATACATCGGGAGGGTATCCAGGAGGGCCGCATCCAGGATCACGCCCTCCGGGAGCAGGTCCGGATGATCCAGGGAGATCTTTTTCCCCCCATCATAGACGACGGCGAACTGGGTCGCCTCCGATCCGGTTCCGGCGGTTCCCGGGATCGCGATTTCCGGGACGGGAAGGCAATCCGGGAGGAGGCGCCGGGCGACGCGGGAGAGGGCCTCTTCGAGGGCGGAGGGGACGGAGGAGGTGGAGGCGGAGGCTGTGGGCGCCGCAGAGGCTGTGGCGAGCAGCGCCCGGATTCCCTTGGCCGTATCGATCGAGGAGCCGCCGCCAATCGCGATCAGGCCATCGCAGCCCGCCTCCCGGAAGAGAACGGCCCCGGCGAGGGTATCCCGGAGATCTGGATTCGCATGGAAGGCGGAAAAAAGGGGCGCGTTCGAAAGAGACGGGACCTCCCCGGTCAGCCGCTCCGGCAGCGGCGGGATTCCGACAATCAGCGGGTTTCGGATTTTCAGCTTCTTCATCATTTCCGGGAGACGCTTCAGGCTTCCCCGGCCCTCCGCGGTCAATTGGGTTTTGGGCATTTTCATCGCTCCTCTTTTCCTTGTTGGCGGTTCTTTTTTTCCCTATTTTCCGACGCAGAAGGCGGAAAAGACCTCGTCCAGCAGCTTTTCGCCGGCCCGCTCCCCGGTAATCTCGCAGAGCGCCTCCTGGGCCGACTGGAGATCCACGGAGCAGAGATCCAGCGGACCGGTTTCCAGGGTTCGCAGGGCATCCCGCAGATGGCCCCGGGCTCGGCGGATCGCGTCCAGATGGCGCGGCAGGGTTACGGCCAGGCCGGTTTCGGCCTTCGCCTTTCGGGCCAGGAAGGCCTTCAGGTCCGCAAGGCCGTTCGGCTCCAGGACGGAGGCCGTCAGGATTTCGGGAGAGCCGGTCATCCGCCGGCGAAGGTCCTCCGGGCGGAGGCGCGGGGGGAGATCCCGCTTGCTGAGCACCACCGCGTCCTCCCCCGAGAGGCGGGCGGCCAGGCGGAGGTCCTCCTCCGACGGCGGGGCGGAGGCATCCAGAACCAGCAGGCGGAGATCCGCCTCCCGGATGGCCTTTTCCGACCGGTCCACGCCGAGGCGCTCCACGAGGTCATCGGATTCCCGGAGCCCGGCGGTATCCTCCAGGTGGATTCGGATTCCGTCCAGCGTCATTTCGCCCCGGATCACATCCCGGGTCGTTCCCGGAATATCCGTCACGATCGCCCGGTCCTCGCCGGTCAGGCGGTTCAGGAGGCTGCTCTTGCCCCCGTTCGGGCGGCCGAAGAGGGTTACGCGGAGGCCGTCGTAGAGCAGGCGGGAGCCTCTTTCGTCGACCGCGCTTTCCAGATCCCGGATCAGGGCCTCGATTTCGGGGCGAAGGCCGGCGGCGCCCTCCTCCTCGGAGACCTCCTCCGGATAATCAATACAGGCGGCGATTCCGGCCTGGAGGCGGTTCAGCCGGGACGAAAGATCCCGGACGAAGGCGGAGGCGCCGCCCTCGAGCTGGCGCACGGCGGCCCGGCGCTGGCGGTCCGTTTCCGTTTGGATCAGGGACATCACCGCCTCGGCCTGGCTCAGGTCGATTCGGCCGTTCAGGAAGGCCCTTCGGGTAAACTCTCCGGGGCCGGCGAGCCGGGCGCCCTTTTTCAGGCAGAGCTCCAGGGCTTCCTCCAGCAGGAAGGCGCTTCCGTGGAGCTGGATTTCCACCACGTCCTCCCGGGTATAGCTCCGGGGGGCGCGCATCAGCACCGCCATGCCTTCATCCAGGATTTCATCGCCGTTCGTCAGATGGCCGTAGATCATCCGGTGGCTCGGCCAGGAGGAGGCGGCCGGAAAGGCGCTGGCCGGGCGGAACACTTCCCGGAGAACGCGCTCGCTTTCCGGGCCGCTGAGGCGGATGATGCCGATTCCGCCCCGGCCGGGCGCGGTGGCGATCGCCGCGATCGTATCCTGGTTCAAGGTTTAGACTTCCTTTCGTTCGGTTCTGCCGCGCAGGTCAGACTGCCAGTCCCCCACGTTCCGGAGGCGGGCGACCGTTTCCGCCGGGTTCGGGCTGTCGAAGAGGGCGGTTCCCATCACCGCCACCGTCAGGCCGCGGTCCGTCAGCCGCTTCAGGTTATCCTCCCGGACGCCGCCGTCCGCTTCGATATAGCCCCGGTAGCCCGTATTCCGGAGGGCCTCGATCTTTTCCAGCACGGTTTCATTCAGGGTCTGGCCCCCGAATCCCGGCTCCACCGTCATACAGAGGACCAGATCCGCCTCCGGGAGGAATGGCAGCGCGGCCGAAAGCGGCGTCGCCGGCTTCAGGGCCAGCCCCGCCTTCGCCCCGCGGGCCCGGATTTTACGAAGGAGGGCGGAGACCGGATTCGCGGGCGCGGCGCCGCCGATTTCCACGTGGATCGTGATTCCGTCGGCGCCCGCCTCCATGAATGCGTCGAGGAGGGTTTCCGGATGATCCATCATCAGATGAACATCCAGGGGAAGGCGGGTTACCTGCTTCAGGCGCTTCACCACCGTCGGGGAAAAGGCCAGGTTCGGCACGAAATGCGCATCCATGACATCCACATGGATCCAGTCACACCCGGCTTCCTCCATCCGCCGGACCCCGGCCTCCAGATTCACGGGATCGGCAGCCAGGATACTTGGAGCCAGCACGATCATTTTATCCGTCCACTCCTTTTATTCTTTCGTTGTTTTTTGCGCGGATTCGAAGCACCCGGAGAACGGGCGGCAGCCCCGGATTCCTATTCCCAGCGATGATCCCACTGGAGGCGCAGCTCCTCCAGGAGAAGCCGATAGCGCTCCCAGCGCTCCCGGGACACCGGCGAGACGGGGGGCGGCGCTGGCGGTTGGGACGATTCGGCCGCGGCGCGGACGGCGCAGCCGGGCTCCCTGTCGTGGAGGCAGCCCCGGAAGCGGCAGCGGCCCTCGAAGGGGCGGAATTCCGGATAGCGATCCTTCAGCAGATCGGGCGCCAGCCCCTTTTCCGCCTCTAGAAGGTTAAAGCCCGCCGAATCCACAATTCGGAGCCCATTCCGAAGGTAGAGTTCCGCCGAGCGGGTCGTGTTTTTGCCGCGGGAGATCCTTTGGGAGATCTCTCCGGTTTCCGACATCGTTCCCAGCAGCGCGTTCAGGAGGGAGGTCTTCCCCACCCCGCTCTGGCCGGCAAAGCAGGCCGTTTCGCCCTTCAGGGCCTCTCGGAGCGGAGAAAGGCCCGCGCCCGTCGCGGCGGAGACGGAAAGCACCGGGATGCCCGCCGGGGCGTATTGGGCCCGGACGCGGTCCGCCAGCGGGGCTGAGGCCGGGGTCGAGGACGAGGACGGGGTCGGGGACGAGGCCGGGGCCGGGGTCGTGGTCGTGGTCGAGGCCGAGAGGTCCGATTTGTTCACCACGATCAGCGCCTTCAGCCCCTGGCCAAAGGCCCGGGCGATCAGCCGGTCCGCCAGGAGCCAGTCCGTTTCCGGCACCGGGGCGGCCACGAAAACCAGAAGCGTCAGATTCGCGCAGGGCGGACGCAGGGTTTCGCTGCGGCGGGGGAAGATTTCCTCGATCCAGCCGTGGGACTCCCCTTCCCCCGGAGAGAAGCGGATTTCATCCCCCGTCAGGGGGGAGATGCCTTCCCGCCGGAACTTTTTCCGGCAGCGGAGGGTGTATTCCCTCCCCGACGGATCCACGGCGGTATAGAAACCGCCGATTCCCCGGATCAGGGTTCCCCGGAGGAAGGGCCGTGGGGCTTCCTGCTGATTCGTTTTGGCTTCATCCTTTCCTTGACTGTTCTTCTTGTCATGACGCTGGTATCCCAGACAGAGGGGACAGTTCCTGTCTGCCGTTGCGGGGTGCTTTAATCCCGGGGCAGGGGCTCCTGCAGGAGGCGGGTGCCGTCCACCGTTACGGTATAGGTATAATCCCGGTTATCCGGCCGCTTGACGGAGATTTTTCGCGTTCGCTCCGCGTCGGCGGTCCAGGTCAGGATCGCGTCCTCGTATTCCACGGAGGAGCCCACCGGCTGGATCGTGATCCTCACCGAAAGATCCTTTTCGCTTTGCGGGACGGTGACCGTGATTTCCGAATAGGGATTCATCGCGGCGCAGCGGTAGATCTGGAGGGAGACCGGGGTATTCTGCATGAGGCGGTTATCCTCCTCCGGCGACTGAGCCGCCACCCGGCCGTGCTCCGACTCGCTTTCCGTATCCACATACTGCAGGAGCGGATTCAGTGAAAGATTGATTTCCCGGATTTTGACTTCCGCCTCCGCGAGGGAGAGGCCCAGGAGGCTCGGGAGGATGATTTCCCCGCCGCTGACGAAGAGGGTGACCTCCGCGGAGCGGGTCAGGGGGGTATTCGCCTCCGGGGTATGGGAGACGACGATATCCGGGGCGTATTCCGTACTGGTCACCCGCTCCACCGTTACGGTCATGCCTGCGGCCTTCAGCCGGGCGACGGCGTCGGCGGAGGGGGTGCCCCGCAGGTCCGGCATCGGCACGGAGGCCGGGCCGGAGGAGACCGTCAGGAGGATCGTATCCCCCCGGCGGGTCGTCGCGTCGGGCTGGGGATTTTGGAGGAAGACCGTTCCCGCTTCGTATTCCTCGCTCGAGACATAGACCGGGCTCGCGCTCAGGCCTTCCCGGGACAGGTCCTTTTCCGCCTCCTCCAGCTTCATTCCGATTACCTCCGGAACCTTGACGCTGGTCATGACCTGGCGGAAGATCGCGATACCGCCGAAGACTGTGCCCGCCAGGAGGACCGCCGCCAGCAGGAAGATCCAGACCGCGCCGCCGCGGCGGCGGGGCCTGCGGCGGGTTTCCGGGTGGGAGGGGTTCCGGGGCTTTCGGTCGTCCCGGACCTGGGGCCGGGGCTGCCTGACATCCAGCGGCGGAGGGGCCGGCCGGTCGCCCCGGTCATCCAGGGCCTGGCGCAGGTCCGCCGCCATATCCCGGGCGGACTGGTAGCGGGCCGCGGGATTCTTTTCCATCGCCTTCATACAGACCCGGCAGACCGCCGGCGGAACATCCGGCGCCAGGGACTGGATCGGTGGCGGGGCCGCGTGGAGATGCTGCATGGCGACGGCGACCGGATTATCCCCGTCGAAGGGCACCCGGCCCGTCAGCATTTCATAGAGCACGACGCCCGTCGAATAAAGATCGCTGGTCGCCTGGGCGCTTTCGCCCCGGGCCTGCTCCGGCGAAAAATAATGAACGGAGCCCATTACGTTATCGCCCCGGGTCAGGGTTGAGGAATCCGCGATTCGGGCGATTCCGAAATCCGCGACCTTGATATGGCCGTCGGCGTGGACGAGGATATTCTGGGGCTTAATATCCCGATGAACAATCCCGTTCCGGTGGGCATGCTCGAGGGCGGAGAGAATCCGGATCGTAATCTGGCAGGCCAGGGGCGCCGTCAGCTTTCCCCGCTCCTGGATCACTTCCTTCAGGGTTTTGCCCTGGACGTATTCCATCACCAGATAGCGGTTATCATGATCCATGCCGACATCCAGGAGATTCACGATATTATGGTGGGTCATTTTCGAGGCGGCTTCCGCCTCCCGCTGGAACCGGGAGATGAATTCAATATCCTCGTTGAACTCCGGGCGGAGCACCTTGACCGCCACGTTATGGCCCGTTCGCAGGTCCACCGCCCGGTAGACGATGGCCATACCGCCCATCCCGATCTGCTCCGTCAGCCGATAGCGGCCGGCGAGAATGGTTTCCGTCATGGCCGCGCCTCCTTCGAAGCCGCGGGGGCGGCGGACTCAGAGGATGCGAAGGCCTCAGGGGCGGCGGCCGAGGGGGCCGAGGGGAGTACGGAGGTGCCTGTGGGAGAGGCTGGGAAGGCCTCGGAGGACGAGGGGGCCGAGGGGGCCACGGGTTCGGAGGGTGTGGGTTCGGGGGCCGGGGCGGGCAGGTCACGTCTGTCCTCCTGGCCGAATGACGAATTGGCGGCCGCTCCGCCTGAGCGATCGCGGACAGGATCTGTCTCCGGATCCGGCGCGCCGGTCAGGTCGTCCACCAGGATCAGGGAGACATTGTCCCGGCCGCCGCTCAGGAGCGCCTCCTCCAGCAGGCGGTCCGCCGCCGTTTCCACCGCCGGGATCGCGGCGATGGTCGCGAGGGTCAGGCGGCTGATCTGGCCATGGAGGCCGTCGGAACAGAGCAGCCAGCGGTCTCCCCGGCGGCGCGGAAGGGTATAGAGATCCGCCGATACGGTTTCATCCGTACCGATGGCCCGGGTAATATAATTTCGCATGGGATGGACCGCCGCCTGTTCATCCGTCAGGATGCCCCGGCGGACCATATCGGCGACCATCGAATGGTCCTCCGTCACCTGCTTCATTTCGCAGTCCCGGAGCAGATAGCCCCGGCTGTCCCCGACCTGGCAGAGATAAGCGTTTTCCCGGCTCAGCCACAGGGCCGTCAGGGTCGTGCCCATGCCCCGGAGGGGTTCCTCCCGCTCCTGGCGGGCGAAAAGCTCCGCGTTCACCCGGCGGACCGCTTCCAGGAGCGTCTCCCCCGAGGGCTCCTTTCCGGAAAGCTCCCGGAGCAGGCCGTCCCGCAGGCCCCGGGCCGCCGTTTCGCCGCCGTTATGGCCGCCCATACCGTCGGCGATGCCAAAGAGGCTGCCGGAGAGAATCACCGCGTCCTGATTGGTCTTTCGGATCCGGCCCACGTCCGTACGCCAGGCGCAGATCACGCCCGGCAGGCTTTCGCCGCAGGGCTCGCCGCTTCCGGCGTTTTTGGGGGCCTCCCGGGACTCCTCCGCGGACAGGGGGGCGGACGGATCCTCCAGGCCCATCATCTTTCGGGCCGCGGAGGGCTTCAGGTTAAACTTTCGCATCTCTTTACGCTCTCTTTCGCTGGGGAATTCAGGATCGGGGGGATAAATCATGAAGATGCTTCCGCCTCAGCTGGCCGCAGGCGCCTTCGATATCGTCGCCCATCTCCCGCCGCCGGGTCGCGGAGATATGGTTTTTTCGCAGGGTTTCCAGGAACCGGCGGACTGTTTCCTCCGGGACGCCCGGAAGGTTGCGCTCCGGAACCGCGTTCAGGGGGATCAGGTTGACATGGCACTGGAGGCCCCGGAGCCGGCGGGCCAGCTCCTCCGCATGGGCCGGGAGGGAATTGACGCCTTCGGAAAGGGCATATTCGAAGATCACCCGGCGGCCGGTTTTATCCACATAGTGCCGGCAGGCCCGCAGGATCTCATCGATCCGGTATCGGTTGGCCACCGGCATCGTCCGGCGGCGGATCGCGTCGTTCGGCGCGTGGAGCGAGACGCAGAGGGTGACCGGCAGGTTTTCTTCCGCCAGCTGCTCCATTCGCTCCACGAGGCCGCAGGTTGAAAGGCTCACGTTTCGGAGGCTGATATTCACGCCGCCCTCCTCCCGAAGCAGCCGGAGGAAGCGCATGACCTCGTCGTAGTTATCCAGGGGCTCCCCGCTGCCCATGAGGACGACGCGGCTGACGCGGTCCGGAGCGGCAGCGGGCTGCGCGGCGAGGGCGGATTGGTTCGGAGCGGCAGCGGGCTGGTTCGGGGCGGCGGCCCGGTCCCGCAGGAGGCGGTTGACCGCCAGGATCTCGCCGAGCATTTCACCGGCGGTCAGGTTTCGGACAAGGCCGCCCAGGGTACTGGCGCAGAAGCGGCAGCCCATCCGGCAGCCGACCTGGGTCGAGATACAGAGGGTCAGGCCGTATTCGTAGCGCATGAGGACCGCCTCGACGCAGTTTCCGTCCCGAAGGGAGATCAGCACCTTCAGAGTACCATCCAGGGCGCTTTCCCGCCGGAGGACAATCCGCGCCGGCTGATCCACCGCCTTTTCCGAAAGGGCTTCCCGGAGGAAAAGGGGCAGGTTCGTCATCTCCGGAAACCGGAGGCCCCGGTGAATGGCCTGGAAAATCTGGGCGCCCCGGTAGGCCGGGAGGCCCTCCGACCGGCACCAGGCCTCCAGCTCCGCGCGGGTCATGGAGGCCAGCTCGGCCGGGGGATCAGCGGCGGCCGGGCCGGCTTTGGATTTCGTGATTTCGAGATCTTCGATCATGGATTCCGATTTTCTACTCCTCTGTGAACGGCAGTTCACGTCTTCTATTCCTGAATATGCCGAAGGCGTCGGAAGACTCCTCTGTGAACGGCAGTTCACGTCTGCCATTCCTGAATATGCCGCGGGCGTCGGAAAACTTTTGATGAGCTTTTATGGATCCAATCTTCTTAACCGGCACAGATAGAAGCCCTCCGTTCCGTCCCGCCAGGGCTTCAGCAGGAGGCCGGGGTCAGCCGGGGCATCGGCTGTGACCGGAGCATCGGCGGCGGCCGGGGATTTCTCCGGGGGGAACGCGAAGCGGCGGAAGCGCTCCGGGATGGTTTCCGGCAGGGGCTCCGGTTCAAATTCCGGATGGCGCGCCAGGAAGGATCGGATCTGCTCCCCGTTTTCCTCCCTCAGGATCGAGCAGGTCGAATAGACCAGCCGGCCGCCGGGGCGGACGTAGGCGGAGACCGTTTCCAGGAGCTTTTCCTGCAGGGAGATCAGCTCGAGGAGGCCCTGCTCCGTCAGGCGCGATTTGAGATCCGGCTTTTCCGCCATCATGCCGGTTCCGCTGCAGGGGGCATCCAGGAGAACGCCGTCCAGGGCGGCCTCCAGATCCGGCCGGAGGATCAGCGCGTCCCGGGTCATGGGCCGGACGTTTTCCAGCCCCAGCCTTCGGACCTGGGCCGCGATCAGGGCTGTCCGGTGCTCATGGAGATCCCAGGCCTGGACCCGGCCCGTGCCGCCCATCATCTCCGCCATCAGGCAGCTTTTTCCGCCCGGAGCCGCGCAGCAGTCCAGGAGGGTTTCTCCCCGCTTCGGCGCCATCGCCAGGCAGGTCAGCAGGCTGCCCGCCGTCTGGATCGAGAAGCGGCCGGAACGGAAATCCGCGTCCGCCCCGATATTCATCGCGCCCCGGATCCGGTAGGCATGGGGAAGATCCGTCCGCTCCCATTCCCAGACCTTTTTGGCCAGGAGCTTTTCAAAATCCGCGTCGGTCAGGAGGGTCAGGTTCGGCCGGATCAGCCAGCCTTCCTCCTCGTGACGCCAGCGGGCGATCTCCCCCGCCTCCGGTCCGAAGTCCGCCTTCAGGCGAAGCCACAGCCACAGGGGCAGGCTCAGACGAAGGGCTTCTAGAGCTTCCGGAGAGATAGATTCGGCAGGGCCAGAGGCAGCCTCCGGAGAGATGGCTTCGGGGGATGAATTTGATAGCCGGGCATCGGATGATGACTGAGCGCCGGATGGTGGCTGGGCAGCAGAGAGATCCAGGGAATCCCTGATCCGGACGAGGTTCCGGAGGATTCCGTTGCAGACGCCTTTCAGGCCCGGCATCCCGTTTTCCACGCAGAGCTGGACGCAGGTATTCGTCGCGGCGCTTTCCGGAATCCGATCCTCCAGGAGGATCTGGCAGGCGCCCAGCCGGAGGATGTTCCGCAGCCTGATATCCGTATCCGGGCGGGCCATGACCTTCGAAAGGGCCCAGTCCAGGTAGATCAGCCGGTCCAGGGTATCGTAGGCCAGGCGGGAGGCCAGGCGCCGGTCCTGGGCGGAAAGGCCGCTGTCACGCAGAGCCGCGTCCAGGCTCAGGCCCGCCCAGGCGCCCTGCTCCGTCGACTCCCGGATCACCCGCAGGGCGATCCGGCGGGCGGCCAGGCCCGGCATTTCGGAAGGTGGGACGGGGCGATTCGCCGGGGTACGGGCTGGGTTCCGAGGCGGAACGGCAGAATGAGTGTGCCCCTCAGCTTCCGGCTTTCCGAAGCGCTTTATCTGCTTGTGGGATTTTGATCCGGAGGAATTCCTTTTGGGTTGGTTATTCATCGCTTCACCTCTGTGAACGACAGTTCACGTCTGTCTTTGTGACTCCTCAGTGAGCAGCGGTTCACGTCTGTCTTTCCGGCCGGCGTTCCCATGTTTCCGGATCCGGTATCGTCACAGTCGCTTCGTTCCGAGAGCGTGGCCCCGGAGATAGTCCTCGGCCCGCATGGGCTTGCCGCCCGGGGCCTGAACCTCGAGGATCCGGACTGCGCCGGCGCCGCAGGCGATGACCAGGCCGCGCTTTCCGTCCGCACAGAGCAGCGTGCCGGGGGCGGGATGATCCGCGCCGTTCGCAGGATGATCCGCGCCGGGGGCGGGATCCACCGTCGCTTCCTCCGCCCGGAGGAGCTTCAGACGGCCCTCCGGGATCGGAATCGAGGCGCAGGGCCATGGGTTCAGGCCGTTGATTTGGCCCCGGACCCGGTTGGCGTCCAGCGTGAAATCAGGATCGGACAGATCCTTCGTCAGCATCGGGTCGTAGGTCATGAGGCTTTCATCCTGGGGGATGTCCCGGAGGGTTCCCGCCTCCAGGGCCTCCAGGGTTTTCAGCAGGAGATCCGCCCCGAGGCGGCTGAGCCGGTCCGTCAGCTCGCCGCAGGTTTCCCGCTCCCCGATGTCCGTCTCCGCCTGCAGGAGGATCGGGCCCGTATCGATGCCCGCGTCCATCCGCATCGTCGTGACCCCGGTTCGCTTCTCCCCCGCCATGATCGCCCGGGCGATGGGCGCCGCGCCCCGGTGGCGGGGCAGCAGGGAGGCGTGGACGTTCAGATTGCCCAGGGGCGGAATATCCAGGACCTCCTGGCTCAGGATCTGGCCGAAGGCCGCGGTCACGCACAGGTCCGGCGCCAGGCTGCGGAGATCCGCCAGGCCGTCCTTCCGGATCCGCTCCGGCTGAAAGACCGGGAGGCCCAGGGCCTGCGCCGCCTCCTTGACCGGGCTTGGCGCGGGCTTTTTTCCCCGGCCCCGGGGCCTGTCCGGCTGGGTGAAGACGCTGACGACCCGGCGGCCGGAGGCGCAGAGGGCCTCCAGGCAGGGCACGGCGAAGGCGGGGGTTCCCATGAATACGATTCTCATGGCTGATCATCCTCCGGGATGTGGCCCTGGATTTCCTCCTCCGTCAGCTCCCGGTCCATCCGGTCGATATACAGCGTTCCGTCCAGATGATCCAGTTCATGGCAGACGGCCCGGGCCTCAAAGCCCTCCGCGTCATGCTCGAGGGTTTCCCCCTTCCGGTTCTGGTATCGCACCCGGACATGCCGCGGGCGGGTTACCACGCCCTGGCGGCCCGGCAGGCTCAGGCAGCCCTCCCGGCCCGTCTGGGTTCCGTCCGTTTCGATGATTTCCGGATTCACCATCTCCAGCAGACCGGTATGATCCGCCGTTACGTCCACCACCGCGATCCGCCGCAGGATGCCGACCTGCGGGGCCGCCAGGCCGACGCCTTCCGCCTTGTACATCGTATCCGCCATATCCTGCAGGAGGATCGCCAGCCGCCGGTCAAACTTTTCCTGTGGCCGGCAGGTCTTTCTCAGCGCGTCGTCTCCCAGGGTTACGATCTTTCTTGTTGCCATGGTTTCTTTCTCTTTCCTTTCTTGCGGAATGTGGGCTCGACATTGCCGTTGTCGGTTGCGGAACGCGTTACATCATATTCGTCGGGTTAATCTCCAGGCGGATCTCCGCCCGGGATTGGAAATCCGCCAGCAGGTCCGCCGCCGCCCCCAGCAGCTCGTCCGCCTCGGGGCTCCGGAGGAGCTTCATCAGGATCTGGCGCCGGTGCTTTCCCCGGAGGAAGGCCACCGAGGGGATATCCCGGTTCATGAGCAGCAGCTTTTTCTGCCAGTCCGGCCGGGCGCCGATCCGCTCCCGGAGGGCCTCCGCCAGCCGGGCGGCCGCCTCCTCGGCGGTCTCCTCCTTTTCGCTTTCCGCCAGGATCCGGGCCAGGATCGTAAAGGGCGGATAGAGCCCCCGCCGCCGGCGTTTGAACTCATCCTCAAAGAAGGCCCGATAATCCTGCCTGGCCGCCAGCAGGAGGGTTTCATCCTCCGGCCGGTAGGTCTGGATGATCACCCGGCCGCCCTTCTCCCCTCTTCCCGCCCTGCCCGCCGCCTGGGTCAGCAGCTGGAAGGTTCGCTCCCGGCTCCGGTAGTCCGGCAGGTTCAGCGTCAGATCCGCCGCCACGATGCCCACCAGGGTGACCCGGGGAAAGTCCAGCCCCCGGGCGATCATCTGGGTTCCGATCAGCACCTGGGCCCCGCCGCTTCGGAAGGCCTCCAGCGCCAGGCGGTGGCCGTCCCTGCCGCCCGTCGTGTCCGCATCCATCCGGACCGTTTCCAGGCCCGGCAGGAGGCGGCGAACCTCCTCCTCCACCTGCTGGGTTCCGGCGCCGAAGGATTTGATATAGCGGCTCCCGCAGGAGGGGCAGCAGGAGGGCATCGCCGTTTCATAGCCGCAGTAATGGCATTTCAGCCGGGCTCCGGCCGCCTCCGCGTGGAGGGTCAGGCTCAGGTCGCAGTGGGGACAGCGGACGGCGCTGCCGCAGCTTCGGCAGGAGACGAAATGATGATATCCCCGCCGGTTGATCAGCAGCATCGCCTGGTCGCCCCTGTCCGCGCAGGCCTTCAGGGCCCGCTTCAGCTCCCGGCTGAAGATGGAGCGGTTTCCCTCCTCCAGCTCCCGGCGCATATCCACCAGGGTCACCTCCGGCAGGGGGCGGCGGTTGGCCCGCTCCGGCATCTCCAGCAGCATATAATCCCCCCGCCGGGCCCGGGCGAAGGACAGGATGCTCGGCGTCGCGCTGGCGAGGATCAGGGTCGCCCCCTCCCGGCGGCAGCGGCTGTCCGCCACCTCCCGGGCATCGTACTGGGGCCGGTGATCGCTGTAATAGGTGCTCTCATGCTCCTCGTCCACGACGATCAGGCCGAGCCGCTCCACGGGGGAAAACACCGCGCTGCGCGCTCCGATCACAAGGCGCGCCTCGCCCCGGCGGATCCTCCGCCATTCGTCATACCGCTCCCCCGCGCTCAGCCTGGAATGGATCACCGCCGCCTGGGAGCCGAAGCGGCCCCGGAACCAGGACACCATCTGGGGCGTCAGGGCGATTTCCGGAACCAGGATAATGGCGCCGCGGCCCTGGGCGAGGGTTTCCCGGACGGCGGCCATGAACACCTCCGTCTTGCCGCTGCCCGTGACCCCGTGGAGCAGGAAGCGTCCGCCCCTTCCGCGAAGGGCCGGCAGGATTTCCTCCAGGGCCTCCCGCTGGCCCGCCGTCAGGGGAAAGCCCGGATCGCCGGTTCTCTCCGGCTCCCCTTCCGGCCTTCGGAGGACTTCCGCCTCCCGAACCCGGACCAGGCCCTCTTTGATCAGCTTTCGCAGCGGCTCCTCCGGATTCGGCACCACCTCCCGGATTTCTGCAAGGGAGCGCTCCCGGCCGTCAGCCAGCAGCCGCAGCAGCTGCAGCCGTTTCCCCTGCCGCTTTTCCGCGTTTATCCGCTCCTCCGCCTCCTCCGGGGACAAGGCGAGGGCGCAGCGCTTTTCCGTTCGGGCTTTGATCCGCCCGCCCCGCATCTGGGCCGGCAACATCAGCCGAAGGGTTTCCGCCAGGGGGCTGTGGCTCTCCCTGGCCAGCTCCTCCGCCAGGGCCATCAGCTCCGGCGGGACGGCGGCATAGTCCTCCAGGGGGGCGAGCACCTCCCGGATCTTCTCCGGATCGATCCCCGCCGGCGCCTTCTCCAGGGACAACACGATCCCCTCCAGCGTCCGGGCCCCGAAGGGCACCCTGACCCGCCGGCCGGGCTCGAGCGCCATTCCCTCCGGCACCCGGTAGGTAAAGGGCCTGGCCACCCGGTCCAGGGCGAGATCGACGATGACCTGACAGTACACGCAGGCGCCTCCATTCCTGACATAAAAAACCATGATATATTATATCGGGTTCCCTGTCGGATGGCAAGAACCGCTCCGGTTTTTGTCCGATTGACACCCCAGGGATCCATGCGCACTCTGCGCAGCTGGCTGAACGGTTACGGCCTGAAATCAAATCGCTCCGCCGGGGATGATTCGGCGGAGACGGATATTCTATACCGACGCCGGCACCGTCACGATCGGCCGGGCGGAGTGACGGAACAGCGGACTCGGCTTTTTGTCACAGGTGATACAGCTCACCGTATTTCTTCTTCAGATATCCGGTATAAACCCCCGCGTCCAGCGGCCCGCCCATCGCGGCCGGAAGGATCTCGCACGGCTTTTTCAGGGAGCCGTACTGATGAATCCGCTCCTTCAGCCAGCCCGTCACCGGGGACAGATCCCCCCGAGCCACGGCGTCCCATACATGGACGGTCTTTTCCATTTCACGAAGCATCTGAACGCCGTAGGCGCTGCCAAGCGCGTAGGAAGGGAAATACCCAATGCCGCCGAAGGACCAGTGGCAGTCCTGCAGACAGCCCCGCCGGTCATCCGGCACTTCCACGCCCAGCACTTCCCGGTACATCCGGTTCCATTCCCCGGGAATATCCTTTACCGTCAGATCCCCGGCGAGCATGGCCTTCTCGATTTCGTAGCGGATCATCACATGAAGGGAATAGGTCAGCTCATCCGCCTCCGTACGGATCAGGGAAGGCTTGGCCAGGTTGATGGCGGAATACAGCTCCTCCTCCGTCAGGGAGCCAGTCTGCTCCGGAAAAACCTCCCGCAGAATCTTCAGCAGCGGCCCGCAGAAGGCGCGGCTGCGGCCGATGAGGTTCTCATAGAAACGGGACTGGCTTTCATGAATGCCCATGGTCACCCCGCCGTGCAGGCAGGTGAACTGCAAATCGTCCCGCACGTTCAGATCATACAGCGCGTGGCCGCCCTCGTGAATGACGCTGTACATGCTGTCGAAGGGATCCTCCGCGTGATAGTGGGTAGTGATGCGGACATCCCATTTATTCATGCCGTTGGTAAAGGGATGCTCCGTCTCCCCCAGGGTGCAGTTGAGCGGGTCGATCCCCTGCAGCGCCATGATTTTCTCTGAAAAAACGCGCTGCCCTTCGATGGGCCAGACCTGCTTCAGAAAGCCGGGGACGGGTTTTTCCCGGGCGGCCACCTCCCGGATGACCGGGCTCAGCTCGTCCCGCAGCGTCCGGAAGAAGGGATCCAGCGTCTCCATGGAAGCGCCCTTCTCGTATTCGTCCATCAGCACGTCATAGGCGGGCTTTTCCGGCGCCTTCAGGGCCGCGTAGCGGCGTCGGGCGGCGATGATCCTTTCCAGGCAGGAAGAGAACATCGCCCAGTCGCTCCGCGCCTTCGCCTCGCGCCACACGGCACCGGCCTCATTGGTCAGCTCCTGCCAGGCGACGAACTCCTCCATGGGCAGCACATGCATGCTGTCATAGCTCTCCTTCAGCACCTCAGCCCGGCGGAAGGTCACCTCGTCCGTATCCTTCCCGTGGGCCAGAATGGTCTCGAGCACCTCCCCGGTTTCCGGATTGACCATCTGGCGGTAGGTCAGCTCTCCCAGATAGGCCAGGGCCTTCCCCCGGCCCTTCCAGGAATTCTTCGGGGCGACCGTGTCCCCGTCGATGGCCAGCACCGCCTGGGCGTGCTCCAGGGCGTACGCGGCCTTTTCAATTTCGTTCAGCTTCCCTGTGGCTTCCGATAATGTCATGGTGCTCAGCTCCTCCGCACAATCTTCATATTCCCCGCAGCTGACGCAGCTGCGCCACCGTCCGGGGCAGCGCTTCCAGCAGGGCCTCAATCTCCTCCTCCGTGGTTTCAGCGCCCAGCGTGACCCGCAGGCTGCCGCCGGCCGCCTCCCGGTCCAGCCCGATGGCCTCCAGCACGTGGCTCGGCTCCTGGCTGCCCGAGGTGCAGGCACTGCCCGAAGAGCAGCAGAATCCCGCCAGATCCAGCCGGAGCAGCAGGGCTTCCCCCTCGATGTTCTCAAAGGAAAAGCTGGCGTTTCCCGGCAGTCTTTTTTCCCGGGGGCCGTTCAGACGGCTGCCGGGAACGTTCTCCAGCACGCCCCGGATCAGCCGGTCCCGGAGCGCCGCGACGCGCGCGCTCCTTTCCGGAAGGGCGTGGACGCTCTCCGCCATCGCCGCCCCCAGACCCGCGATGGCCGCCACGTTTTCCGTGCCGGCCCGGAGTCCCCGCTCCTGGGCGCCTCCCCGCAGCAGCGGATCGATCCGGACGCCGGTCCGGATATACAGCGCGCCGATGCCCTGGGGGCCGTGAAGCTTATGCCCGCTCAGGCTCATCAGGTCCGCGCCGATGCTTCGGACATCGATCGGGATGGCTCCGACGGCCTGCACCGCGTCCGTATGAAAGCAAATCCGATGCTCCCGGGCGATCCGGCCGATCTCCTCCGCCGGTTCCAGCGTGCCGATCTCATTGTTGGCCGTCATGACGCTGATCAACACCGTCCGGTCGGTCAGGGCCTCCCTGACCTGCTTCGGGGACACAAAGCCCTCCCCGTCCACCGGCAGATACGTGACGTCAAAGCCGTTCTTCTCCAGCCACCGGCAGGGGTTCAGCACCGCGTGGTGCTCGATGGCGGTGGTGATGATGTGATTCCCCCGGTCCCGATTTCCCAGGGCGGTTCCCCAAATGGCCCAGTTGTCGCTTTCTGTTCCGCCGGAGGTAAAAAAGATTTCCGAGGCGTCGGCTCCGATGGCCGCGGCCACCTGCTTCCGGGCGCGGCCAATCGCTGTCTGCGCCTCGCGCCCCCGCCGGTGCACGCTGGAGGGGTTGCCGAAACGCTCCCCGAGCCAGGGGCGCATCGCCTCGGCCGCCGCCTCCCCCAGCGGCGTCGTTGACGCGTAATCCAGATAAATCGGAGCTTTCATCCGCCCATCTCTCCTTGCCATGCAGCCCCTCCCCGGTGCCGATCCCCCGGTCGCAGGCTCATGATCCCTGATTCTGTCGATCATTCTCCGTCACAGCCTGTTCTGAAACAGCGACAGGTTCCGGGAAAGATCCGTCATGATAAAGTTGATCATGCTCAAAAGCAGGGTCAGCAGCACCAGGATGACCACCGTTCCCAGAATGACGCTGAACAGATTGCCGGCCCCGAAGGCCAGCCGGATCCGCTTCTTCTTCTCCTCCGGCGCCAGCAGCTCATCCTCTTCCGTTTCATCCTCCCCGGAAAGATCGTCCAGCCCGTCGTCGTACAGGTCGTCCCCGTAGTCCGGATCCCCGTAGCCCTCATAGTCGTCCCGCGGCGCTTCCGCCGGCGCCTCCGGCTCCTGGTTTCCTCTGAAAAACCGTCCCATCCCGTCACCTCCCTTTCCGGTAAATCCGCTCCGCCAGGCGGATGAACAGCCCCGAAAGCAGGACGCCGCAGAGGACGCCCGTGCTGTCCAGCGCCACATCCGTCCACTGGCCGGACCGCCCGTCGATCATCAGCTGGTGAAGCTCGTCGGAGCCCGCATACAGCGTCCCCGCCGCCCAGGCGCTGAAAATCAGCAGCCGGAAGGGGCCGAACCAGCTCAAAAGGCAGATTCGCATCAGGAATCCCAGCGCCAGGTATTCGAGGAAATGCGCGCACTTGCGCACGACATGCTGCACCGCGTCGTAGATTTCCTGCTGCCGCTCCGGCGTCTCCTGATTATAATTCGGCCAGAGAAGGCGAATCACCTTCATGGACAGAAACCCGCTGGTGGCGTCGGACGCCTCGGCGGGTTCCATCGAAAAGCTGAAGATCAGGGCCATCAGCGCCAGCGTCATCAGGGTCGAAACCGCCCTGATCCAGGCGCTCTGCCAGTTGATCGTATTCATTATGAAAAGATTTCCTTCACCCGGTCCATAAAGGATTTCCGGTTGTCGTATTCCTTGTCGGAGGTGGTTTCCTCGAACTGCCGCAGCAGCTCCTTCTGCTTGTTGTTCAGCCGCTTGGGAACCTCGACCTTCACCCGGAGGATCAGATCGCCCTTGCCGGAGCCCCGCAGCTGCTGAATGCCGCTGCCCTTGATGC
Source organism: Clostridia bacterium (assembly GCA_017433405.1). Classification (GTDB taxonomy): domain Bacteria; phylum Bacillota; class Clostridia; order Christensenellales; family Aristaeellaceae; genus Aristaeella. The sequence continues at coordinate 23,609 of JAFRHH010000060.1, forward strand.
GGAATTCCGTGCCGGGCTGCGTGCCCTCCGGAATCCTGTACTTCACAGGCCCGCTCAGGGTCGGTACCTCGATGTCCCCGCCCAGGGCCGCCGTCACGAAGCTGACCGGCATATCCAGCAGCAGGTTGTACCCGTCCCGTTTGAACAGCTTATGGGGCCTTACGCCCACCACGATATACAGATCCCCGCTGGGGCCGCCCCGCAGGCCGGGTTCTCCCTGGCCGTTCATGATGATGGTCTGGCCGTGATCGATGCCCGCGGGCACCTTGACCGTCACGGTTCTCTTCTTCCGCACCCGTCCGGAGCCGCCGCAGCCGGTGCATTTGTCCTTAATCACCTTGCCCGTGCCGCCGCAGGCGGAACAGGTCCGGACCGTGGTCATCCATCCGCCGGACTGGCGAACCTGGCCGCTGCCGTTGCAGGTCGGGCAGGTTACCGGGCTGGTGCCCGGCTTCGCGCCGCTGCCCTTACAGGTTTCGCACAGCTCGTTCCGATAGATCTCAAAGCTCTTCTGGCAGCCCTTCGCAGCCTCCTCGAAGGTGATATGGAGCTCGTACCGGAGATCGTTTCCGGCCACCGGCCCCTGGTTCCGGGCGGTCCGGGCGCCCATGCCGCCGTTGAACAGCTGGTCAAAGATGTCCCCTACGCCGCCCATGCCGCCGAAATCGAAGCCGCCGAAGGGATTGCCGCCGCCGCCCATGCCGCCCATGGGATCCTCAAAGCCGAAGCGGTCGTACCGGGCCCGCTTGTCCGGGTCGGACAGCACCTCGTTGGCCTCGTTCAGCTCCCGAAAGCGGTCCGCCGCCGCCTTATCGTCCGGATGCAGGTCGGGATGGCATTCCTTGGCCTTTTTCCGGTAGGCCTTCTTGATCTCGTCATCCGTGGCATTCTTGGAAACGCCCAGCACCTCGTAATAATCTCTCTTGTTTGCCAAATCCGGTTCACCTCGTTCTCAAAGCAAGCCCACCGCTGTGGCCAGTGGCGGGCTTGCTTTTAAACTGATCAGGGTTTACGCTTATTCAACGCTGCCGTCGGCGTTCACGCTGCCGTCATCGTTGGTGGTTCCGGGCTGAGGGCCCTCGGCGCCGGGCGCGCTCTGGTCGCCGGCCTGCTGCTGATAGATCTTGCCGAAGATCGCGTACACCTTCTGGGTGAAGTTGTCGATGGCGCTCTTGATTTCCTCGGTGTTGTTGCCCTCCCGGATCTTCTTGAAGGCATCGATTTCCGTCTGAACGGTGTTCTTGTCCTCGTCGCTCAGCTTGTCGCCGTTGTCCCGCAGGGTCTTTTCGGTCTCGTAGATCAGGCTGTCGGCCCGGTTCAGGGTCTCCGCCTCTTCCTTCCGCTTCTTGTCCTGCTCGGCGTACTGCTCAGCTTCCTTCACCCGCTGGTTGATCTCCTCCTCGCTCAGGTTGGTGCTGGCGGTGATGGTGATCTTCTGCTCGTTGTTGGTGGCCTTATCCTTGGCGGATACGTTCACGATGCCGTTGTTGTCGATGGAGAAGGTCACCTCGATCTGCGGCACGCCCCGGGGCGCCGGCGCGATCCCGGTCAGCTGGAAGCGGCCCAGGGTCTTGTTGTCGTAGGCCATCTGCCGCTCGCCCTGCAGCACGTGGATTTCGACCGTCGTCTGGCCGTCCGCCGCCGTAGAGAAGATCTGGCTCTTGCTGGTCGGGATGGTGGTGTTCCGGTCGATCAGCCGGGTGAAGATGTGGCCTTCCGTCTCCAGGCCCAGGCTCAGGGGCGTCACGTCCAGCAGCAGCACGTCCTTGACTTCTCCGCCCAGGACGCCGCCCTGGATGGCCGCGCCGATGGCGACGCATTCGTCCGGGTTAATGCCCTTGAAGGGTTCCTTGCCGGTCACCTTCTTGACCGCTTCCTGCACCGCGGGAATCCGGGTGCTGCCGCCGACCAGGATGACCTTGTTCAGCTGGTCCACGGTGAGGCCGGCGTCCTTCAGGGCCTTCCGCATCGGCTCGACCGTCGCTTCGACCAGATCGCTCGTCAGCTCATCGAACTTTGCCCGGGTCAGGGTGATATCCAGATGCTTGGGGCCGGCGGCGTCTGCCGTAATGAAGGGCAGGTTGATATTGGCGGTGGTGGTGCCGCTCAGCTCGATCTTCGCCTTCTCCGCCGCTTCCTTCAGCCGCTGAGCGGCGATCCGGTCCTGCTTCAGGTCGATGCCGTTCTCCTTCTTAAACTGATCCGCCACGTAGTCGATGATCCGCTGATCGAAGTCGTCGCCGCCCAGGCGGGTATTGCCGTTGGTGCTCAGCACTTCGAAGACGCCGTCCCCGATGTCCAGGATGCTGACGTCGAAGGTGCCGCCGCCCAGGTCGTACACCAGGATCTTCTGGTTCTCTTCCTTGTCCAGGCCATAGGCCAGGGAGGCCGCCGCCGGCTCGTTGATGATCCGCAGCACTTCCAGCC
>JAFRHH010000061.1 GCA_017433405.1 Clostridia bacterium
ATGCAGTACAAAGCAATTATACCATATATTGTGCAAAAACACAACACCAAACAACAAAACAACAAAGAAAATTTTGATAAAAAAATAAGCCCTGTCAAGGCTTTGAGGGTTGTTGTCTATCTCTCAACTGTAAAACTTCCGATCCGCAGTCGCGCGAAGATAAACTTTTATGCATTGACAGAAAACACTTTTCTCTCTATACTGATCTTGAAAGTAAGGAACTGTTCCTTAGGCGGGCCGGAGGCAGAAGACCCGTGTTGCCCGGTCGGGGCGGCGACCTAAATTCTGCCCTCGTGGTCGGAACGGAGACCTAAAACCCGTTCCCTTGCAGAATAAACTGCTGGAAAATCCTAAGGAGCGGCAAAACCGCTCCTTTCGTTATTTCAGTTGGATGATGTATGGCTGGGAGGATACAAATTTGAAACTGCGGAGACTTGGAAAAACAAACCTGATGGTCAGCGAGGTAGGCTTTGGCGGAGAATGGCTGGAAAGGCACCCGGAGGAGCACTCCGTTCAGCTGCTCCGGTACGCGCATGAAAAGGGCCTCAATATCATCGACTGCTGGATGCCGGATCCCAAATCCAGAGATATCATCGGCAAGGCAATCGCGGACTGCAGAGACGAATGGATCGTCCAGGGGCACATCGGTTCCACCTGGCAGAACGGCCAGTATGTCCGTTCCCGCGACATGAAGGAGGTGGTTCCGGCCTTCGAGGATCTGCTTCGCAGGATCGGCGGCGGATATATCGATCTGGGGATGATCCATTACATCGATACCCAGGAGGACTGGGACAACAGCATGAATCCCCCCTTTCTCGATTATGTCCGGGAACTGCATGACAAAGGCATCATTCGGCATATCGGTATGAGCACCCATAATCCGCGCCTTGCGAAAAGAGCCGCGGAGCTGGATTTTATCGAGATGATCCTGTTCAGCGTCAATCCGGCCTTCGACATGAAGCCGGCCAGCGAAGACCTGATGACCATGTTCGACAACTATGATGAGAAGCTGAAGGGAATCGATCCGGAACGGGAATCCCTGTACCGCCTGTGCGAAACCAGGGATGTGGGAATCACGGTCATGAAGGGGTTCTTCGGCGGCGCGCTGCTGGACGAAAAGCGGTCTCCCTTCGGCGTGGCCTTTACCCCGGCGCAGCTGATCCACTACGCCCTGACCCGCCCCGCCGTCTGCTCCATTCTCTGCGGATACGATACGGCGGAGCAGGTCGATCAGGCGGTCGCCTACGAAACCGCGTCGCCCGAGGAAAGGGATTATGCCTCCGTGATTGCTTCCGCTCCGCTTCATTCCTACGCGGGACAGTGTACCTATTGCGGCCATTGTCAGCCCTGTCCCATGGGGATTGACATTGCCATGGTCAATAAGTTTTACGATCTGGCAAGGCAGCAGGAAACCGTTCCCGAAAGCATACGATCTCATTATGAAGGCCTTGGCGCCCCGGCTTCCGCCTGCATCGGCTGCCAGAGCTGCGAGGCGCGCTGCCCCTTCGGCGTGCAGATCGCGAAGCGGATGGTTGACGCAAAGACCCTTTTCGGTTTCTGAGAACCATAGGCCTGCGGGCACAGCAGGGCAGGGCTACCGGACTGGCGGAGGGCTATATTTCCATGAAGGATGTGGCCGCGCGGCAGCAGATTTCAAAAAAGTACCTGGAAGCTTTTACGGCGCCGCTGGCCTCCGCCGGAATTCTTGGGATCCGGCGGGGAAAAAACGGTGGCTATCGCGTGCTGGGTTCCCGGATGAAATCACGCTCTGGCGAATCGTGAGCCTGATCGAGGGACCGCTGCACGCGGTCGCCTGCCTTGAATATCCCGTCAACGCGTGCGCCAGATGTGATTTCTGCGTCACGCTGCCTGCATGGAAGGGGCTGGAAAAAGTGGTTCGCGGCTATTTGGGAGTCGGTTTCTCTGCAGCAGTTAATGGATCAGGCGAAGTCTCAGCCATCCAATCCTGAAGATTTTCTCTGCGGTGTGTAAAACAGGGGGACGCGAACGCGTCCCCCTGTCGTTTTTGCGGATTATTCGATGGCCTCGAATGCCGCGTCAAGCGCGGCGATCAGATCCTTCACATTCTCTGTGCCGATGGAGAGGCGGATCGTGTTCGGGCGGATGCCCTGATCCAGCAGCTCCTCGTCCGTCAGCTGGCTGTGGGTCGTGGTATACGGATGAATGACCAGGGACTTCACATCCGCCACATTGGCCAGCAAGGAGAAGATCGCCAGGTTGTCGATGAACTTCTTGGCGGTGTCGCTGTCCCCCCTGATCTCAAAGGTAAAGATGCTGCCGCCGCCATGGGGGAAATACTTCTGATACAGGGCATGACTGGGCTCCGAAGGCAGCGCCGGATGATGCACCGCTTCCACCTTCGGATGCTTCGAGAGGTAATCGACAATTTTCAGCGCGTTCTCCACATGGCGTTCCACGCGGAGGGAGAGCGTTTCCAGCCCCTGCAGGAAGAGGAAGGCGTGGAACGGAGAGAGCGTCGCGCCGGTATCTCTCAGCAGGATCGCCCGGATATAGGTGACAAAGGCCGCCGGGCCCACCGCGTCGTAAAAGGAAACGCCATGATAGCTGGGGTTGGGATCGCTGATCCAGGGATATTTTCCGCCGGCCTTCCAGTCGAACCTGCCGCCCTCCACAATCACGCCTCCGATGGCCGTTCCGTGGCCGCCGATGAACTTGGTCGCGGAGTGAACCACAATATCCGCCCCGTATTCGATGGGCCGCACCAGATACGGCGTCGCAAACGTGCTGTCCACAACGAGCGGGATGCCGTGGGCATGGGCAACCCTCGCGACCGCTTCGATATCAATGATATTGGAATTGGGATTCCCCAGCGTCTCGATAAAAATCGCCTTCGTGTTCTCGCGGATGGCCGCTTCAAAGCTGCCCTGGATATCCGGGTCGACAAAGGTGGTGGTGATGCCGGCGGTCAGGGGAAGCGTATGCGCCAGCAGGTTGAAGGTACCGCCGTAGATGGTCTTGGAGGCAACGATGTGTTCTCCGGCTTTGGCCAGCGCCTGGAAGGTATAGGTAATGGCCGCCGCGCCGGAGGCCACCGCCAGCGCCGCGCTGCCGTTTTCCAGCGCCGCGATTCTGGCTTCAAAAACGCCCTGGGTCGGGTTGGTCAGACGGCCATAGATGTTGCCGGCATCCCGGAGTCCGAAGCGGTCGGCAGCGTGATCGCTGTTATGGAACACATAGGAGGTCGTCGCGTAAATCGGGACGGCGCGGGCGTCGGTCACAGGATCGGCCTGCTCCTGACCGATGTGCAGCTGCTTGGTTTCAAAGGACCAGTTGGCGGAATTCTTAATATCAGACATTGTTTTCCTCCTTTGTTCCGGCGGTTCACGCCCGCCTTTCTGCGGCGGATGACGATTTTGTAATCGCTCACGCTGACGCGATTCGCGGACAAAACTGTCTCCTTTCCGTTGCTTGAACTGGATTATAAATATTTAAGTCTATAATGTCAATAGACATTTTGTATTTATGTTGTATAGGGACGGCTGATCCTCCGCTCCAGCCAGCCCCGCAGCTGATCCAGATCCTCCGGAGGGGCGTACACATAGCCCCGGCCAAAGCGGGTGCAAAGAATCAGATGAAGGCCTTCTGTCTCTATCGAGCGCAGGCGGGAATACTCGAACATCCTGCTGCCGCGGCCGGACCCGATCTGAAGATAATCCCGGGTCAGGTGATACGGCAGGGTATTGACCTGGGTGCTTCGGATGCCGAAGAAGGCGCTTATGAGGCTGATACCCATGGCGATTCCCGCCGTCAGGAGTCCGATCCAGATGGCCTCCGGATTTATCACGGCGCACAGGATAATCAGGCCGGCTGAGATAATGCCGCAGACGATCAGTCCGCCCCTGACCGTATAGCGCTCATAGGCCTCGTCTGTCCTGCCGCTCCATTTCCAGCTGCCGTCCTCCTGGCGGACAAAATCGGGGGAAGCAAACCGCGGCGGATCCTGCTCCAGGGGGTTATTCTGCTCCTCAAAAGGGCTTCGGGGTCTGCCAAAGATCCTCAGATACAGCTTCATTCCCCAGAATAAGCCGCTCATCGCGGTCAATACCCAGCCGATGGTCTGCAGCGTATCGTCCGGCCAGAAAACCGGCCGGCCCAGGATGCCGATGGTGATATTGGTCCGCTGTCCCACCCGCGGCTTAATCCAGCTGTTTTTCCAGGTTCCCTTCAGCTCGACGGTTTTTTGTTCGCCGTCCGCCTCGTAGCGCACCGTGATATCCGCGTGATAGGAGGTATAGGCCGATGACCCCCTGCTCCGGGGATGGTACTGGGAGCTGATCTGACCCACATGGGTAATTTCCGCCCGGATCGGCTGCTGGCGTCCATGAAAAATCAGGCAGGTCACCCCCGCCGCCAGCATCACCAGGAAGAGCAGGTGGGTCAGAAGGTAGAAGGCGGAAGAATTCTCTTTTTTCGTTTCCATGCGCTTGCCGCTCCCTCCTTGTCCTGTAAAAAATCAGGGGATCCGGTATCCGCCCGGGCGCTTATCGTTCCCGGTTCCGCTCCCGGAAGGTATGGGGACTCATCCCGGTTCTTTTTCGGAACCATCGGCAGAAATAGTTGTCCGTGGCAAAGCCCATCTCCCGCGAGATCTCCAGCACCGTCAGGCGGCTTTTCGTCAGCAGGCTTTCCGCCTTCTCCTGCCGGGTCCGGTTAATAAAATCCCCCACGGTCATCCCGGTCGTCTCCTTGAACATCCGGCTCAGATAGGCCGGATGAAAATGGGAAAACTCCGCCAGGCGGTTCAGCGACAGATCCTCGTTCAGATGCGTCAGGATATATTCCTCCAGGGATCGAATCCGACTCCGGCCTTCCTCGCCGCCCATCCGGTCCGCTTCTTCCCCGGCTTTTTCTTCCGCCGGATTCCCGGTCCCGCTTCCGCCCTTCGCCCCGGCCGGGCCGGCGGGCACGCTCCGCTCCGCTTCCGCCGCCTCCAGCGCCCGCTCGACGGCGGCGATCACCACGTCGTCCCCCTCGCCCTTGAGAATATAGGCAAAGGCATGCTGTTCCAGGGCGGTTCTGGCATATTCGAAGTCCGAATAACCGGTCAGATAGACCGCGAGGCAGGCGGGAAACTTCGCCTGCAGGGCGCGGTGGAGCTCCAGCCCGGACATATTCGGCATGTTGATATCCGTCAGCAGCACATCCACCGGGACATCCTCCGCGGCCTGCAGGGCGCCGGCCGCCGAATAGCGGCAGATCACGTTCATTCGCCCCTCGAAGGCCCTGGCCAGCATGTCCCGCAGGCTGTCCGCGATCAGCATCTCGTCATCCACAATCAGCAGCGTCCGCATGCTTCTCCTCCTTTCGGACGAATGTCAGCACGGCTGTCAGGCCGTTGTTTGCGCATCGGAGCTCCAGCGCGTTTTCGATATGCTCATACAGCTTCAGCCGGCGGTAGAGATTGCACAGGGCGCTGGAATCCGGGCTTTCCGGATCCGTAACCTGAGCCCACAGCTTCCGAACGCTCTCCTCCGTCATCTTCCCGCTGTTATCGGAAACGATCACCCGGAACAGCGAAGGCTCCACCTCATACCCGAGGCTGACCAGCCCGTCCCTTTCCAGATCCTTCACCCCGTGCTGAAACGCGTTTTCAACGATCGGCTGGATGATCAGGGAGGGAATCATCTCCCCGGCGATCTCCTCCGGCAGCTCGCTGATTTCGACCCGGATCCGCGGCGTAAAGCGAATCCGCTGAATCTCCAGATAGTTGGTCACATGCCGGATCTCGTCCCGCAGGGGAACGATCTGTTCCGGCATCTTGGTAATATACCGGTAATAGTTGCTCAGGTTCAGGCTGAGCTTCGCGATGCTCCGGTTTCCCTCGCTCTGGGCGATCCGGTAAATCATATACAGGGTATTATAAAGGAAATGCGGATCGATCTGCATCTGCAGCTGCTTGAGCTCCGCCTTCTGCGCCCGGTATTTCTCCTCATAAAGCTGGGCGGCCAGCGTCTCGATATGATCGATCATATGATTGAACTGGACGTACAGGTCGTCGTCGTAGTCCGAAAGGCCGGAGGATTCGATCCGATACCGGGTATCCTGCTCGACGCGGCGCATGGAGCGAACCAGCTGATTGATCGGCCGGAGAATCTGCCGCCGGTAGAAGAGCAGATAGACGACCAGCAGGATCAGCGCCAGCAGGGACAGCGCCCACAGCATGGTCCGGTAGGTCACAAAGGGCGCGAGCGCCTCGTCGATCAGGGTCAGCCCGGTCAGCGTCAGCGATCCGAAGACCGGTCCGGTCTCCGCGGTCAGCCGGTTTTTTTCCGCCGGCGCGGCATGCTCCGGTCCGGCTCCGCCTCCGAACACTTCCGCTCCCCTGCCGCAGGCGGCCAGCACCGTTCCGTCCTTCCGGACCAGCGCCAGATCCTGCGTCTGGTCGTTGGAAAGCCGCTCCAGTGCGGCGGACAGCGCCTCCGGAGAAATCGAAAAGGCGATCATGAACATCGGACGGAGGCCGTCATACCGGGGCAGCAGCAGCCAGATTCGCCCGTTCCATTCCGTGACGGTGACCCGGCCCCGCTCCGTGGCGGGTTCAAGCGCCTGCCAGACCGTCTCGTCCAGGTCAATATACTGGGTCTGTTCCGTGGTGATCGTCTTTCCCAGCGCGGGAAACATAATCAGAACGGAATCCAGCAGGGAGGAGGAGCGCTTGAACTGGTACTCCTGGGCCGCCAGGGTTCGGATATGGGACAGCCGCTCCCAGTCCGTCATGATCTCGTGGGTAATCGCGAATCGCATCAGCTGGCGGTCCGACAGCATCTCCAGCATCAGAAACTTCAGCCGCTCCTCCTCCTGGTTCAGCTGATCCGCCGCGTAACGGACATGGGTCTCCAGCGCGGAGCGCATATCGTTTCGGACATTGCGGATCCCGATCTCATTGATCGTTACGCCGAGGAGGTAAAACGCCGTCACCGCCGCGAGGGTGATCAGCAGCATGCGAAGAAAAACGGACCGCTTCAGGCTCAGCGGCCGGGTTCCCGCTGGCCCGGTTCCCTGCCGAGGGGCTTCGCGCGCCGCGGCAGGCCTGTTCCCTCTCGTTTCTTCCGGCAAAGGACCTTCCCTCTTTTCTGCTCTGCAAAGCCTTCGTTTACTCCTGATCTTCCGGGATCATCAAAAAGCCGGTATGAAAAGCGATGTTTCATACCGGAAGTGTACACCAGCCGTGGACGGTTTGGCAAGTCTTTAGCCTTTGACGCTGCCGAGCACCATGCCCTTGACGAAATACCGCTGCAGGAATGGATAGACCAGCAGAATCGGTAGCGAGGCCAGGAAGATCTGGGCGCATTTGGCCGTCTTGTCCGACACGACGACCAGCGCCTGCCAGTCGTTGGCGCCCATGTTGGTCAGCTTCATATCGATGACGATCGTCCGCAGATAGCTCTGGAGCGGATACTGATCCGGCGTGGAGCTGTAAAGGATCCCGTTAAACCACTCGTTCCAGTGATACACGGTCGACAGAAGCGCCACTGTCGCCAGCGCCGCGGTCGAGGTCGGTACGAAGATCTGCCACATGATCCGCCACTGACTGGCGCCGTCGATGATCGCGGCGTCCTCCAGCTCCCGGGGCGTCTGGCGGAAGAAGTTCAAAAGCAGGATGACATTATAGACCGGCACGGCGCCCGGAATCACCAGCGCCCAGAAGGTTCCCATCAGGCCCATCATCCGGATGACCATGTACAGCGGAATCAGGCCGCCGGAGACCAGCATCGTCAGGAAAAAATACCAGGCATAGAACGTACGGTGCCGGAACTGATCCTTCTCCTTGCTCAGGGGGTAGGCGCACATGACGCAGAAGAACATGTTCAGCCCCACGCCGATCACGACCCGCAGGACGCTGATCCCCATCGCCTGCCAGAAGGCGGATCGCCGGGCCACATAGGCGTAGGACTCGAAGGTGAAATCCACCGGCCAGAGGGTAACGAGGCCGCCGGTCGCCGCCGCGGAGGAAGACAGCGAGATCGCGAACACGTGGATCAGCGGAATCAGGCAGCTGAGCGCCAGCAGGCCGATCAGGGCGTAATTGAAGCCGTTAAACAGGCGGCTCGACCAGTGTTTGGATTCAACCATGTTTCTCCCTCCCTTCAGAAGATCCGGTAATCCGCGAACTTATAGGCGCAGAAGTAGCTGATGGAAATAAACAGCGTCGAAACGACGGATTTGAACATGCCCATGGCTGTCGCCACGCCGAACTGCGCGTCCAGCAGACCGATCCGGTAGATAAAGGTATCGAGGATATCCCCGGTGGAATACACCTGCTTGCTGTACAGGTTGTAGACCTGGTCAAAGCCCGCGTTCAGGACGTTGCCCAGGCTCAGCACCATCATCAGCACGATGATCATTCTCATGTTCGGCAGCGTGATATACAGCATCTTCTGGAACCGGTTGGCGCCGTCGATCGTCGCCGCCTCGTACTGGTTCGGGTCGATGTTGGTGATGGCCGCCAGATAGACAATGGTGTTGAAGCCGAATTCCTTCCAGACGTCCGTCACGATCAGGGTTCCCCGGAAATAGTCGTTGCTGCCGAGGAAGAAGATCGGCTCCCGGCCGAAAAGCCCCAGAAGCCGGTTCAGGATGCCGTCGCTCGGGGACAGGATGTCGATCAGGATGCCGCCCAGAATGATCCAGCTCAGGAAGTGAGGCAGGTAGATCAGCGTCTGGGCCGTTCTCCTGAAGGCCGTGCTCCGGATTTCGTTCAGCAGGATCGAAACGGTAATCGGGATAATCAGATGCAGAATGATCTTCCAGAAAGCGATGATAACCGTGTTCCGCAGCGCGGAGACAGCCCCGGGCAGATTATACAGATAGATGAAGTTATCCCATCCGATCCACTTCTGATTCCCGAAGAGGCCCTTGGCGGGAACGAACTTCTGAAACGCGATGATCAGGCCGCTCAGCGGAATGTACATGAAGATGAATACGATGATTACGCCGGGAAGAAGCATCAGATGGAAAGGCAGCTCCTTTCTGAATCTTCCTCCGGAGCGCAGGCTCGGCGCCTTCACAGACTTTTGCATCCGTCATCCCCCTTTTTTGTCAGAAAGGGGGACTGATGGTTGTTCACCAGCCCCCCTGTATGATTTCCTTCAGCGCTGATTGGTTTCACGATGGTTGGTTTCCGGTTGGTTTCCGGTTGACTGCGGCATCCGGTCGAATCAGCGTTTCCGTCCGGTCCGGTTTACTTCACGGAAGCGTACCACTCGTTGACTTCCTTCGTGATCTGCTCGCCGCCGAGGGTGTTGAAGTCTTCGACGAACTTGTCAAAGGCATCCACCGGCTCTTCGCCCATGATGATCTTGATAAAGACTTCGTCCTGCAGATCCTCGAGCGTGCTCATCTTGCTGACCATGGTCTCGGTCGGAGCGCCGACGAACAGGTTGTCCTGGGTCATCTTCTTGTTGTAGTAGTCGATCAGGACACCGTAGGCTCCCTGGGCGCCGTAGATGCGCTCCCAGCCCCAGAGGGCGAAGCCTTCTTCGCTGCCGGATTCGAAGGCCTGCAGCTTCTTCAGGATGCTCAGCGCCTCGCCCTGAACCTTGCTCTCGTCGCCGTCCTTTCGGTACTGCTCCAGATCAAGGAAGGCGCCGTCGTTCTTATGCGGGTTGGTCGGAACCACGGGGCTCAGCTTCCAGATGGACTCGGAATCCAGCGGCGCGTAGTAGATGCCGTTCTCGTTGTTCGGGCCCCAGTTCTTGTCGATGAACAGGTTGAACATCTTCATAACGGCTTCGGGGTTCTTGACATCCTTGCGGACGACGGTCCAGCTCAGGGTGCCGACGTCGGTCTGGGCCTTCACGACCTTGCCGGAGGCGGGCACGATGGAGAAGGCCTGCCACTGGGCGTTCTTGTCCAGATTGACGCAGCTCTGCAGCGGATAGATGGAGTTCCACTGGGCGCCGTAGAACAGGCCGCACTTGCCGTTGGTGGTCGCCTCGGCAACCTTGCCGCCGTCCTTAACGCCGAATTCCTTGTCGATCAGGCCTTCGTTATACATTTCGTTCAGGGTCTTCAGGGCTTCTTTGGTGCCCGGGAGCGTGGAGCCGTAAACCAGCTGGCCGTTGGCGTCCTCGACCCAGATGCCCGGATAGGATTCAAAGCCGTCGAAGAATCCGCGGAGGCTGAACATCTGGCCCCAGAGGTCCTTCGCGATGCCGATGATGGTATCCTTCTGGCCGTTGCCGTCGAAATCCGCCTCGGAGAAGGCCTTCGCGGTCGCGATGACTTCCTCGATCGTGGTCGGCACCGGCAGGTTCAGCTTCTCCAGCCAGTCGGTCCGAATCCACAGCAGATCCGCGATCATCAGGGAGCTGTCCACGTTGGGCAGGCCGTAGAGATGGCCGTTGATCGTCGCCGCCTGGAAGGGGGAAAGACCGTCGGACTCCAGAATCTGGCGGGTGAAGGGGGTCGCGTACTGCTCGTAGATGTCTTCCAGCGGCATGATCGCGTCGGCTTCCACCAGCTGGCTCAGCTGCAGCGTGCTGACGTTGACGAACTCCGGAATGTCGCCGACGGCGATGGCGGTGTTCAGCTTGGTGTCATACTCGTCGCCGCTCTTGACGATCCAGTCGTACTTGACGATGATGTTCAGCTGATCCCGGTACAGGTCGCACCAGAGGTTGTCTTCCATCGTCTTGTCCGGGAAGTTCGCGAAGAAGTTGGTATCCAGGGTGTCGTCCGTGCTGCGGACAAAATGAACTTCGACGGGTTCCGGGTACTTCTCGAGTCCCGCTTCCGCCAGGCCGCACGCTGCCGTCAGGCACAGCGCCAGCACCAGGGCCAAAAGAGCAGACAGTTTCTTCATGGGTGGGTTCCTCCTCTTCTTTTTTGCGTCCGGCATGCTCCGGATGCTTTATCTGTATCTTTTTTACGTCAAAAAACACATTTCTTCAATAGGAGGATCCTGACATTTATAGCACAATCTTAACTTTTCAAAAAAAGGCTGCGCAGAAGGGCGGCCGGTCTTTCCTGTCCCCTGTCTGCGTTGATTTTATATTCAGCTTCTTCGCAGCAGCCACCGAACGCCATAGCTTCCCGCGGCATTTCCGACGGCCGCCAGGGGGATCACCCACCAGCCGATTCCCCGGGCGATTCCGGCGTAGCCGGCCAGCGCGATGGAGTGGCCGTAGCCCGACAGGATAAACAGCACCACCCCGTAGACAACGAAGGGCAGCCGGCTTCCCTCCTTCGGCGGCGTCGTCGCCAGATACATGCAGATTCCGCACATCACGCCCTGCCAGAGCACCTTCAGGGGATCCGCGTAGGCGGCCGCGATCTTCTCCGCCGCCTCCCGGATTTCCGGCAGGAAAAAGGAGGCCAGCAATCCACAGACGCCGGCGCCGATTACATTATAGACCAGCATGAGCAGCTTCCCGGCCGGATCGTAATCCGTCCGGGTGACCCGCCCGGTAAACAGCTCCGCGTCAAAATTCACGACGAACCACAGCCCGGCGCTGAAGAGCACCGCCCCCGCGATTCCCCCGCCGGCCTTGAGGTTTACGATACATCCCATACAGATCAGAAGCCCCGCCGCCAGGGATTTTCTGTAATCGGTTTTCATGCTTCTCCTCTCTCTTCTCTGTTGTCTTTCAGTACCTACTGCTTTCTATCCAGGAAGACAGGGGGACGGTTCTTCCTGTCCATGTCGCGCGCGGTGCACGAGAGACGCGACTGCGTCTCTGCGGGTGCGCGAGCGTTTCCTTGTAGACAGAAGAACTGTCCCCTTTACCGACACCTACTGTTTTCCTTCCAGAATGTCCCATATGGAAATCTGACCCCGGTCTCTTTCCTTCTGCTCCTCCTTCGCGGAGCCCCTCCGGCCTGCCGCGCTCCGGCAGACAGGGGGACGGTTCTTTCTGTCCGCCAGGACAGAAGAACTGTCCCCGCTGTCTGACCTGTCCGCCAGGACAGAAGAACTGTCTCCGCCGTCGCCGGCATTCCCGTATTCCGCATCCTGAAGCTCCCTGACCCGCTGCTCCGTCCGCAAAAGCTCATCCGTCACGGAAAGCACGGAAAGCACCGCGTTCCGGTAGGCCGACCGGCCGGAAAATCCCGCCGTCTCCCGCATGGCCGCGTTGGCCCGCTGGGCCAGCGTCCCGAGATACTCCGCCGAATCGTCCGAATAAAAAGCGCAGGGCACCCCGCCGATGGAAATGGTCACTCTTCTCTTCTGCACAACGGTTCCTCTTTCCTATCGTCCAAAGACTTCCCAGGCCCGCAGTGACGGGAAGGCGGACGGGTCGTCGCTCTTTTCCATGCGCTCCAGCCGCAGCCAGCGCACCCTCCGCCCGCCGAGATCGATCCACTGGCGCTGCCCGGTCTTCCGCAGGGAGAACGCGATCTCATCCCCGTTTGAGTCCACCGCGCGGCCGGAAACCCAGTAGGCGTCGTGGGGAAAATCCGCCCGCAGCGTCAGCGCCATCTTCTCCGCCGTGATCTCCCGGCCGAAGTCGATTTTGCACCAGGCGTCATTTCTTGCGCCGATTCCCCAGCTTTCGAAGGGCCATTCGCCGTGAAAGGTGTTGAAGCGCAGCCCGTCGATAACGTTCCGGGCGGCGAAGACCGATTCATTCCGTGTTTCCACATTCGCCGTGCAATGGGGATAAAAATTGGTTTCGCCCCGAAGATCGGCGGGATTCCGCGCCACGTCGCGCGGGGCCGCGAGCTCCGCCGCCGTCATGGCCCGGGCGGTCACGATATGCCTTTCCCCCTCAAAGGTGCCGGGCGCGTAGGCCAGCCGGTGCTCCCCCATGGGAATGGGCCAGTCCATGATCCCCTCCGGCAGATAAACCTCCCCCTCCGGCAGGGCGACATCCATCCGGACCTTCAGATGGGCGGGACAGCCAGCGGGATCGGTCAGAATCCGGATCCGATCCCCCTCCTGCCATTCCCTGTCCACGCAGAGCCCGGCCTGTTCCCCGCACGCCGGATGGCCGTCTTTCTGCCGATCCGCCGGAGAGCATGCCCCGGCGATCACCGTCCCTTCCCTGTCCAGAACCACGATTTCAATCATCTTTTTCCTCCGGTTCATCAGGCGCCTCCTCCTCCCCGGCTTCCTCCGCCCGGAGAGGCCCGGCATGCAGCAGGGCCATGCACAGGGTCAGCGCGATCGCTCCGCAAATCCGTTTTTCCATGGCTTGTCTCCTATGCAAATGGTCATTCACGTTCTGTGATTCTGCCCGGATGACGATTTTGGAACGCGGGGAGCGTTCCCGTGTTCCAAATTCCCTTTTATTATATCAAACCTTTTTCGGAATGAAAACCGCCTTTTATCCGGTGGTCACCGGAAGATCGCGGCCGCGGGCGCAAATACCGCAGCCGGGCGGCTCAACCGCACAGCTCGAAGATTTTGCTGAAACAGGATTTTCCGATTGCAAGCTTCTCAGCGACATTGTAAAATGGGGAAATCAGAGCATCATGGGAAGGTGAAACATGGGGACTGGAATGAGGCGCGGAAGGATCGACATGACGCGGGGCCCGATTTTGCGAAACGTGCTGCTGTTCTCGCTGCCGCTGGTCCTGGGAAATGTGCTCCAGCAGCTGTATACGACGGTGGATACCCTGGTCATCGGGGCTTACTGCGGAACGACCTCCCTGGCAGCGGTGGGTACCAGCGCCCAGCCGGTAGAGGTGGTGCTGTGCGTCTTTCTGGGAATCGGGACGGGGGTTTCCATCCTGATCTCCCAGTCCATCGGTTCCGGAAGGCGGGAAAGTGTGACCGCCCTGAGCCGGACCGCCTGCGCCTTCGTCTGGATCTGCGGCGCGGCGGTGGGGTTGCTGGGGATCCTGGCCGCGCCGCTGATCCTGCGGCTGATGCAGGTTCCCGCGGACGCCATGGATCTGGCCGTGACCTATGTGCGGATCGTCCTGCTGGGTTCCCTGGGAAACATCGGATACAACATGAACGCCGGCATTCTTCGGGGCATGGGAAACAGCGGCGCTTCCCTCCTCTTTCTGATGGTCTCCTGCGCTGTGAACGTGGTGCTGGATCTGCTGCTGGTCGCCGGGCTGGGAATGGATGTAACCGGCGCCGCCCTGGCCACCTGCATCTCCGTTTATATCAGCTGGTTTTTCAGCGTCTTTTATATCCGCAGACATTATCCGGAGCTGGATTATCCGGTACTGACCCTGAAAATCTCCGGAGAACAGATGAAGTCCATTCTTCGGATCGGGCTGCCCATCGGCCTCAATAACTCCCTGTATTCCCTCGGCCACATGGCGCTGCAGACGCTGGCCAATTCTCAGGGTTCCCTCTTTATGGCGGGTCAGGCGGTGTCCGGCCGGATTACCGGAATCGCCAATATCGCCATCTCCGGCATGTCCGCCGCGGCCACCACCTTCTCCGGCCAGAATTACGGCGCGGGAAACATGGACAGGCTCCGCCAGGGGACGCGCCTGATTCCGGTCGCCTCCGGCGCCATTACCCTGGCCGCCGGGCTTTTGTTCCTTGCGTTCCGCTCTCCGCTTTTGCGGCTCTTTTCCCAGGATGAAACCGTTCTCATGTACGCGGACCGGTATGTTTCCGTCGTGCTGCTGGGGCAATGGATGTTTGCCGTCTTCAATGCCCTGGTCTGTATCGTCAACGGGGTCGGCATCGTGCGCTACACGACCGTCGTCAATCTCCTGATGCTCTGGGCCGTGCGCGTGCCAACCGCCTATATGATCCGGGCCTGGTTTGACGGAACCTGGATCATGCTGTGCTTCCCGATTTCGTTTTTCTTTGGCATGTGCTGTATGATCGGCTTCGTTCTCTTCTCCCGAAAGTGGAAAAAGATCATTTCTTCCCGTCCGGAAAACCCTGTTTGACCGCCCCGTCTCCAACCCTGAGGCGTCTTCCGGAGGCATTGACGATCACGATACCCGTTCCTTTCGACCAGATGATTTCCTTTGTGTCTATTTCAGATTGTCTTCCCGTCCGGGAAGCTCGTGAAAAAGCGCTTTTCCGTTTCCGGAAGACCGCTCTTCTCTTTTTCCGCCGCGATCGCCCTGATCAGGAAGGCCATATTCCGGGCCAGGTTGCGCATCGTCTGAAGTCCTTCCAGATCCTTCCGTACGTCCTCCGCCGAAAAGCCGTGCACCTGGTTCCAGTAGGTCGAGGAGGCCACCGGCATCCCGGAAATGGTGAAGTATTTGTTCAGCACGTCGAAGGAGGCGGTATTCCCGCCCCGCCTGCAGCTGACCACCGCGGCACCGACCTTCATCTGCTTGGAGAAAGAGGTGCTGTAAAACAGCCGGTCCAGGAAGGCCAGCAGGGTTCCGTTGGGAGAACCGTAATAGACCGGGCTGCCGATGACCAGCCCGTCCGCGGCCTCCAGCTTCGGCGCGCATTCATTCACCAGATCGTCGAAGACGCATTTCCCGGTTTTTCCGCAGGAATTGCAGGAGACGCAGCCCCGGATGTTCCTGTTCCCAATCTGGACGAGCTCCGTTTCCATCCCTTCCGTGTCAAAGACCCGAATCATTTCCTTCAGGGCCTCCGCCGTGCAGCCGTTCGGATGCGGGCTTCCGTTGAGCATCAAAATCTTTCCCACTCTTTTTTCCTCCTCTGTGATCGTTAGTTCACGTCTGCTATTCTGTCCAGATGACGGTTTTGTAACCGCTTCGCCTGAGCGTTCGCGGACAAAATCTGTCTCCTTTTTATACCAGCGGCCGGACCGCCCGGTACAGCCTTTCGTAGCGTTCAAAGATCTTCATATATTTTTCGTGCATCGCGGCATCCGGCCGGTAGGTTTCCTTCTCCTCGATCATATGCGCCGCCGCGTCTTCCAGATCCATAAAGCTCCCCGTGGCGATCCCCGTCATCATCGCGGAACCGACGGTGCCGGCCTCGGCCGTGCGCAGAGCGGTGATCGGCAGATTCAGAATATCCGCCTTCATCTGCATCCACACCCGGGAGCGGGCGCCCCCGCCGGTAGCGTGGAGTTTCTCCGGCCGCGCCCCGGACCGGCCCACTGCCCGATAGTTCACCAGCATCTCAAAGGCGACGCCCTCCATACAGCCCCGGTAGATCTCCGAAACCTCCGTATCCGCCGTCAGCCCGAGGATCGCGCCCCTGGATCCCGTATCCATATAGGGTGTGGCGGCCCCGGCGAAGTGGGGCAGCACCAGCAGGCCGGAGGGCTCGTTGCCCCGCTTTTCGGCATAGCGCTTCTCCAGCAACTCGTAAACGGAAATTCCCAGGGCCTCGGCCTCCTCCCGTTCCTTCCGGGCCAGGGTATCGACGCACCATTGAATCAGCGCGCCGCCGGTATAGGAAAAGGCATAGGCCACATATTTCCCCGGAATCACGTAGGGCACCACGGCGAAAAAGCCGTCCGCCATCGTCTCAAGATTCGGAAGGCTGTCGTAAACAGGGGTCAGGCATTCCACCGTTCCCGCGCCGTCGACGCCGATCCGTCCGGAAAAGGCCCCGGCGCCCACGGCCGCCGCCACCTGATCCTGGCTGACCGCAACCACGAGGCAGCTCTCCGGAAGGCCGGTTTTCCGGGCGGCCTCGGCGGTGACGTGCCCCGCCGCCGTCCCGGACGGAACCGGCCTGGAGAAAAGTTTCTCCGGAATCCCCGCCGTCTCCAGGATTTCCCGGCTCCATTGCAGGCGGTGAATGTCAAAGGCCAGGGTTCTGGTCGCCAGGGAATAGTCGATCACCGCCTCTCCCGAGAGCAGGAAAACCACGTAATCCTCCATCTGGAAGGCGTGAACCGCCCGCTCATAGAGATCCGGCCTGTTCTTTCGGATCCACAGGAGCTTTGGCAGCCCGTACATTTCATGGGGTCTGAGGCCCGTGATCTCCGCGATATGCAGCTCCCCCAGCTTCCGCCGCAGTTCTTCGCATTCCTCCGCCCCCCGGGGATCCGTATAGAGCATGGCCCTGTCCAGCGGATTTCCCGCCTTGTCGGTCAGCACGAAGGTCTCCCCGAAGCTCGTAATCCCGATGCCGCCGATATCCGGAAACCGGGCGGTCATTTCCCCGATCGCAGCGAAAACGCTCTCCCGCAGGGCGTTCACATCGATCTCGTGCCCGGAAGCGGAACGCGAAACCGGGTAATCCCGGTAGGCCTTTCCCAGCATCTCTCCCGTTTCCCCGAAGACCGTACACTTGCATCCGGTCGTCCCGATATCCAGCCCCGCGATTTTCATGTGTTTTGATTCCATAGCGCAAACACCTTCATGGCGCCGAGGATGTTTTCCTTCAGCGCCTTTTCCGCCGCCATGACGATGGAGGAATAGAAAATCGGCGCGCCCGTCTGAAGGCTTTCGATGTATTCCGCCGCCGCGGTGCCGCCGGCCTTGTCCATATAGGTGAAATAGTTGATCTTACGCACCCCGGCCCGGATGCAGGTCCGGAAGTCCTCCTCGCTGACGCCGGACCCGCCGTGCATGACCACCGGGATGCCGCCCGTTTCCTTCCGGACCTTTTCGATCACGGAGAAGTCGAGCTTCGGTTTTTTCAGATAGATCCCGTGAGTCGTGCCGAAGGAGCAGGCCAGGGCGTCGATGCCGGTTTCCCGGATAAACCGGGACGCCAGCGCCGGATCCGTATAGATCTTGGTCTCGTCCTCTTCCCCGGTTCCGTCCCCCGCTCCCGATTCCCGCCGGCCCATGGAGCCCAGCTCCGCCTCGACGGAGGCGCCGTATCGGGCTGCCATGGTCACCGCCTTCTTCGTGTTTTCGGCGTTTTCCGCATAAGGAAGGGTGGATCCGTCATACATGATCCCGGTAAATCCCAGGGCCAGGGCCTCCTCTAGGTACTCCAGCGTCTCGCCGTGGTCCAGATGTACGCAGACCGGAACCGTCGCCTTTTTCGCCCGATCCACCATGATGGGCCCGATCTCCCGCAGGGGAATCCAGTCCTCATGGCACTGGGCAAACTGAATAATCACCGGCAGCCGCAGCTCCTCCGCCGCCTGAAGAATGCCCCGAAGGCTTTCCAGGTTCGGGGTATTAAAGGCGCCGACGGCCATCTTCTTCTCCTCCGCGATGGCGAGAATTTCTTTGAGCGTTACCAGCATGAAACCATCTCTCCTTTAAACGGGTTGTATTTGTTTTCATTATACCCGGATACCGAACAGATTTCCAGATCGTTTTTCCCCTTTTGGACCTTACTCTTGGTTTCGCGAATAACAATTGTTACCGTGTACTTCCGGTCTTTTCCGTCCTGGTTCCCACCTTCAGCCGTCTCCCGGAGGCGTTGACGATCACGATGCCCGCGCTGACCAGCAGCAGGGCGAATAGTCCCTTCAGGGAGAAGGCCTCGCCGCCCTCCCCCAGGAACAGGGCGGACAGCAGCACGCCCATGACCGGATTCATGAAGCCGAGAATGGAAACCCGGCTGACCGGGTTATACTTGAGCAGCACGCCCCAGAGGGTATAGGCGCCGGCGCTGATAAAGCCCATATAGAGCAGGTTCAGCGCGCAGTCCGGCGTATAAAAATGCAGGCCGCCCCCCATGAGGCTTCCAATTGCCAGCAGAATCGTGCCACCGATGGCGAACTGATAGCCGCTGAGGGTCACCGGATTCTCGTCCCGGGAGAAAACCTTGATCAGGCACCCGGAAGCGCCGTAGAACAGATCAGCCGCCAGCATGGCGCCCTCCCCGGCCAGGGTGACGGCTCCGCCGGACAGAAGGGCAGCCGGCCCGCCCATGATCAGCAGGATGCCGGCGAAGCCCACCAGGCAGCCGAGCAGCTTCCGCGCCGTCATCTTTTCAAACCGGAAGAT
The DNA here is from genome assembly GCA_017433405.1 of Clostridia bacterium. Taxonomy (GTDB): domain Bacteria; phylum Bacillota; class Clostridia; order Christensenellales; family Aristaeellaceae; genus Aristaeella. The sequence continues at coordinate 18,760 of JAFRHH010000061.1, forward strand.
ATAAACGGCGAAGAGAATAGCGATAAAATTTCCGGAGGCGTTGATAATGGAGCCCCGAACCCCGGAGGTGTTGGCCAGCGCCATGAAAAAGAAGTAGTACTGGCCCACCGTCTGCACCAGGGAAAGAATCAGGATCCTTCCCCAGGATTCCTTCCGGGGCGCCAGGAACCTTCGGGACAGCAGGGAGCCGAAGAGAATGGTCATGACGCCGGCGATCATAAAGCGCGCGCCGGCCAGCATGATGCGCGAGGCCGTATCCTCCGCCGGGATCCGGAACAGCTGATAGGCGATCTTGATCGCCGGCGAGGCGCTGCCCCAGAGGACGCAGCAGAACAGCGCCGTGGCGAACACGACGGGAAACCGGGTCCAGAGAACCGGCTTTCCGGCGCTTCTGTCATTTTGGGGGGAATCCAGGGGGTTCGTCCTTTGCGAATGATTCTGGTTTTCCGGGGATTCCATGCTTTGCGAATGGTTTTGGTTTTCCAAGAAGATCGTGACTTCCTTTCAGCGTGATTGTGCCCGTCAGGCAGCCTGAATAAGATACCACACCGGCAGGGAAGCCGCAAGCGCCTCCGGAACAAAAAAACGGTCTGAATGAAGCGGCGTGTTTTATGGTATAATGGCCGCGAAAAGAAGCTGGCGGCGGATGTGCTGAACGTGATCGTTTCCTACTGGGTCTACGGCCGGGGGATCCGGGAAATCAAAAAGGAGCTTTCCGGTTAATTCCCTTTCAGAACGCTGTCAACGGAATATCCCTTTGGAGTTCCGTTTTTATCAAAGAAGCGTTCCCCGCCCAGCAGGGCGCCGACGGAGTAACCGGCCTGGCGGCCCTCCGTATCATAATACACCCGGCCGCCGAAGATGCTTTCCTTTGCGAAGCCCACCAGGCGTCCGTTTTCATCATAGACCCGCTCCCCCGGGGTGGATTCCTCCTCCAGAAGAAGCTCCTCCGGCCGGGCGATCAGCCGCCCCGCCCCGTTGTCCAGCAGCTCCTGCCGGTCCCGGAATCCCCAGAGAACGCCGACCGGCTGCATGCCGGCCGCCCGGGCGCAGGTCATATCCACGCCGGTATCCCCCAGATAGGCGAAGTCGGCCGGGGCGATCCCCAGCTGCTCCGCGATCCAGAGGGCGCCGGCGGGATCCGGTTTCAGGGGAAACCGCTCCGTCTGGCCCAGGGCCACGGCAAAGGAAATCTCCGGAAAGAAATGGCCCAATACGTGCAGGGTGTCCTCATGGGGCTTGTTGGACAGCACGCAGACCGGAATACCCCGCGCCGTCAGCGCCCGAAGCAGCTCCGGAATACCGTCGTAGGGGCGGGTTTTTACCTGGTTATGGGTCTCATACCAGGCCTGATAGTCCCGAAGGACCGGCTCCGTCATCTCCTCCCGCTCCCGGACCGCCCGCCGGGCCAGCACCCGGGCGCCGTTTCCGACCAGGCGCTTGTAGTCCTCCGTTTCCCATTCCGGGAGCCCGTGAAGCCGCAGCGCCCGGTTCATCGCGTCGGCGATGTCCTCCAGGGTGTTGGTCAGGGTTCCGTCCAGGTCAAACAGCACCGCGCTGAAGGGTTTTTTTTCGTCCGTTGGCTTTCTGCTCATCCGCCTGTCTCCTCTGTGAACGGCAGTTCACGTCTGCTCATTGATGCTTCGGAATCCTCATCATCCGACGAAGGAGCTCCTCCAGCCGTCCCTTCTCCAGATCCCCCAGGTCGATCACCCGGATGCCCAGCTCCGCGGCCCGGTTCCGGGCCGTCGCCCGGGCGTATTCGGCGCTGACGATCGCCGCCTGCGCCATCTCGCCCCCGAACCGGTCCCGCAGGATCGCCAGCTCGTTCAGGGCCTCCGTATGGATCATGCAGGTCTTGCAGCTGATGAAGGCCGGAATGATTCCCCGGGTGCACATGACGTCCAGCTCATTGGAAACGGCGTCCCGCTTTTCACTCTCCCGCCAGTCCACGACCGCGCTGATCCGGACGTCGTTAAAGATACCGGAATCCAGACAGGTCTGGTAGACGTAGAGCTCCAGTACGCTGCCCACGTCCCGCAGCCAGGTCCGGATCTGATCGTCCCGGAAGCGGAAGGAAACCCGCTCCTCGGGAAGGATGACCAGATCCGCGATCAGACCGATCTCCTCCATCTCCCGGAGGGCTTCCTCCGGCGCGGAAATCCGGGATCCCCGCTCCCCCTTGACGTGATAGGCGCCCTCCGCCTGCAGGGTATAGTTTCCCTCCGCGTCCGCCGCCGACAGCCGCTGAATATAGGTCACCGTCCGGTCCCAGCGCTTCCGGTGCCGAAGATACAGGGCAAAGAAAGGCCCGATATCCTCCCGGTACCGGCTGAGCACCGCGTTGTCCACCCGGCCCTGCCGCATGGTGCCCCCCGCCATCCGGAAGCAGTCCTCCACCGAAAGGGAGACGTCGCATGCATATTCCTCGCGCTCCCCGTGCTGAATGCTGTAAAACCGGTTCCGGGTCCGGCTGTAGGTCACGACGGGAACGTCCTTCCCGTCGCAGGCCAGCCCGGCCGCGAAGAGCACCGCATCGGTCCCCCCGGTAATATCGAGCGTAAGATCCCGGGGATTTGACGCCAGGATCTGTTCAAAAACCGCCACGATCGCCCGGGTGTCATACAGGTTGACGTGGACGAAGTGAAGCTCCGCCGTCAGCCCCCGATGGCTGAAATAGTTCCGGAGCTGATCCGGCGCTTCCTTCGGCAAATCGTTGGGACAGACATAAATCACGCGCTCCGGGCGGAAAATCTCCACCCCCAGTACATTCTCGAGCGGACGCTCGTCATACAGCTCCACCAGCGTTCGTACAGCCATGCCTGTCGTTCCTCCGTCTCCTGCTTCATTTTTCCTTCGTCTATTATACCCTCCCCGGCGCCTTTTTTAAACCCCTTCATGTCGATTCAAAATAGCAGAAAAGCAAAACCGCCACGCATTGCAGTACGTGACGGTTTTTGCTGTTCCTTCCTGTTGCCGGCTATTCCTTCCGGACGCCGCCGGCCGCGCTCTTCCGGGCCCTGCGCTTTTCCCGGCTGCTGAGGACGACGCTCTGGAGGATGATGAAGAACCCCAGCAGGACGCCGCTGGCCATCTCCTGCCACCAGGATTCGTTCAGCGGGCTCAGGGCGATAATCTTCTGGATCGTCGCCAGGATCATGGCGCCGAAGAAGGCGCCGATGACGTTGCCGACGCCGCCGGTCAGAAGCGTTCCGCCGATAATGGAGGCCGCGATGGCGTCCATCTCGCTGCGCATGGCGACGGAGGAGTTGCCCGCCGGCTTGTGCATCAGGAAGACGAAGCCCGCCAGGCCGCTGAGCAGGCCGCTGAGCACATAGCTCATAAACCGGGTGCGCCGGACATTGATGCCCAGCATCAGGGCGCTCTGCTGGTTGCCGCCCAGGGCGTAGATGTTCCGCCCCAGTTTCACGAACCGCAGCAGCAGATAACTCAGAACCACCACCGCGATGGCGACCACCGCGCCGATTTCCAGCTTGGCCGGGATCTGGTTGCCGTTCTGGGCCACATAGCCCAGGAAGGGAATCTGGATCTTCGTTTTCACCAGCGCCTGGAAGCCCTCGTGGGTCACCTTGACCGGATTGACGGAAAGGATCGTCGTCAGCCCCCGGGAAAGGAACATGCCCGCCAGGGTGACGATAAAGGGCTGGATCTCCAGATAGCTGACCAGGAAGCCCTGGCCGATGCCGAAGGCCAGGCCGATGCCCAGGGCCAGCAGCAGCGTCACCGTAATGCTCAGGAAGCTGTTTTCAATCCCCGTTCCGTTCAGATACAGGGCGCAGGCCATGACCGTCAGGGAAATAACGCCGCCGACGCTGATATTGATGCCGCCGCCGATCATGACGATGGTCAGGGCGCAGGAGATGATGATCAGATACGCGTTGTCGTTCAGGAGGTCAAAGACCTGCTGAAACCGGAGGAAGCCGCCGCCCAGGAAGGCCATGGCTGCCCCGTACATGGCGACGAAAATGCCGATCGCGATGGTCATCAGCAGCTGGGTATTGCTCAGGGGTTCTCTGCGTTTCATCTTACTCCGCCCCCTTTCCGGCCGCCGCGACCCTGCCGGCGCGGAAGCGGTTGACCATGGCGGTCAGGCGGCTCTTGATCACCGGGGAGCCCGCCACGACGATGATGATGATCACGATGGCCTTGTAGGCCTTGACGTTGACCGGCGCCACGTTCATGGCGTAGAGGGTCGTGGTCAGCATCTGGATGATATAGGCGCCCAGCACGCTGCCCACCAGGCGGAACTTTCCGCCTCCCAGGTTGTTGCCGCCGATGGCGACCGCCAGGATCGCGTCCATTTCGATATCCACCAGCAGCGTCTTATGGTTCAGCTGGCCCAGCCGGCTGACGCCGATGACCGCGGCCACCGCCACGCAGACCCCCAGCAGCGCGAAGCTCAGGAGCTTGACGGCGGGCGGATTGATGCCGTTCAGCCGGGCGGCGCCCTGGTTGATACCGACGGACTGGGTATAGAGCCGGAGGTTCGTAAACCGGAACACCAGCCAGAGAATCAGGCCCACCAGCGCCACCGCGAAGATCGGCGTCGGAATCGGAATCCCCGGAATCGTCATGCCCATGGCCTGGATGATGGGGCTGTTCAGCTGCGGCGTCGCGCTGCCGTTGATCCAGTAGGCGATAGACCGGCCGCAGGAAAACAGGATCAGCGTCGCGATCATGGGCTGAATCCGGAAATAGGCCACCAGGGTTCCGTTAAAGAGCATAAAGGCGATGGTCGCCAGGATGCAGGCCAGCATCCCCAGGATCACGGATCCGGCGGTAATCGTGTCCCCCGCCTTGATGACCTTGACGAAGAAGCTGCCGGCGATGGCGCCGACGGCGCCGACGGAGATATCCTGGCCGCCGCAGGCCGCCGTCACCAGCGTCATGCCCATGGAGATGATCGCCAGGGCGCTGGCGCTGTCGATGATGCTGATCAGGTTGCCGGAGAGGACGCTGTTGCCGCTGTTGTTTGTGGCCATCTCGATGCTGAAGAAGGCCGGATCCCGGATCAGGTTAAACAGAACCAGGATCGCCAGCGCGGTCAGGGGAATCAGCAGCTGCCCCAGCCCGCCGGATTTTATGGTTTTCGATTTGGTTTTCGGTTTTGCCCCTGTCATACGCCCTGTTCACCTCCCGCGATGGTCTTCATGACCTGGGCCTGGGTCAGCTGGTCCCCGGTCAGCTCTCCGACGATGTTCCGGTCCCGCATGACGATCAGGCGGGAGCAGGTCCGGAGCATCTCCTCGATTTCGGAGGAAATAAAGGTAATGCTCATGTTCTCCTCGGCGGCCAGCCGCAGCACCAGCTTCTGAATCTCCAGCTTTGTTCCCACGTCGATGCCCCGGGTCGGCTCGTCCAGGATCAGATAATCCGGATGGGTCAGCAGCCACCGGGCGAGGATCACCTTCTGCTGATTGCCGCCCGACAGGCTGCCCACCGGGGTCTCCCGGCTGGCGGTCTTGATGCTCAGGGCGTTAATGTACTCGTCCGCGAAGGCCTCCATCTGGGCCCGGGACATGGGGTGGAAAAAGCCCTTCATGACCTGCATGGCCAGAATGATGTTCTCCCGCACGGAAAGATCCGCGATAATGCCGTCCTTCTTCCGGTCCTCCGGCAGATATCCGATCCCGGCCTTCATGGCGTCATGAGGCTTCGTGATCCGGGTTTCCTTCCCCCTGACCCGGACCTTGCCGCCGGTAACCCGGTCCGCGCCGAAGATCGCCCGGACGCTCTCGCTGCGGCCGGAGCCCAGGAGGCCCGTAAAGCCGTTGACCTCGCCCTTTCGGATTTGGAAATCAAAGGGCCGGCTGTCGGAGCTGGAAAGCCCCTCCGCCTGATAGATCACCTCTTCGCCGGCCTCGTGCTTCTGGCCCGCCAGCTGCATATCCTCCAGGTCGTTCAGGTTCTTTCCCATCATCTTCGCCACCAGCTCAACCTGGGGCAGATCCTCCACGGCGAATTCCCCCACCAGCTGGCCGTTCCGCAGCACCGTGATCCGGTCGCTGACCTCGTAGACCTGCTCGAGGAAGTGGGTTACGAAGATGATCCCGACCCCGCGGCTCTTGAGGTCCCGCATCAGGCTGAACAGCATCTCGACCTCCTTGTCGTCCAGGGAGGAGGTAGGCTCGTCCAGGATCAGCACCTTGCAGTTCATGTCGACGGCGCGGGCGATGGCCACCATCTGCTGCACCGCCAGGGAACAGCTGGACAGCTCCTGCCGGGCCCGGGCGGGAATGCCCAGATTCTTCAGGATGGCCGTCGCCTTCTTCTCGTAGTCCTTCCAGCGCACCACGGCCCCTTCCGACCGCCCGATAAACATGTTCTCCGCCACCGTCAGGTTGGGGCAGAGGGTGATCTCCTGGTACACCGTGCTGATCCCGATCTGCTGGGCGTCCTGGGGGGAATGGATATGAGCCTCTCCCTCCGTTCCGTCCACCCAGATGCTCCCGCCGTCCTTTTCATAAACGCCGGTCAGCACCTTGATCAGCGTGGATTTTCCGGCGCCGTTCTCGCCCATCAGGGCATGGATTTCACCCCTGCGAAGGGTAAAGTCCACCCGGTCCAGCGCCCGTGTGCCCGGGAAGGTTTTGCTGATCCCGCGCATCGTCAATACCGCGTCGTTCTGCATGGCTGGGGGTCTCCTTTCCGGCTTTCCGCCCCGGAAAACCGTCCGTTTGCTGAATGCTTTGAAAGAAAGCGCGGTATGAACGCGCGCCCTGCCGTTTGTTCATACCGCGCCGGTTAAGTTACCCGTTCAATTACTCGCCCAGGCCGTAGGTGTCCACGTCTTCCTGGGTAATGGTCTTGGCATCGAAGCCCTTCTCGGGATTGATGATCTGCTTGAGATCGTTCAGTCCTTCGATGGTTCCGCCCTGCTCCAGGGTCTTGATCATGCCGTCGATCAGGCCGGCCTGGAAGGGGCTGCACTGTCCGTCGTAGTTCCACTCGCCGGCCAGCAGCTTCCGCAGCGCCCACTTGTTGCAGTCAAAGCCCATGATGATCACGTCGCCGTTGACGCCGTGGGTGATGCCGGCCGCGTCCAGTGCGGACACAACGCCGTCAGCCATGCCGTCGTTCTCGGCGTAGACGATGTTGAACTTCTCGCCGGCGTCGATGGCCGCCTGGGCGATCTTCCGGGCTTCTTCAGGATCCCAGCTGTCTCCGCCGGTGCCTTCCCGAACCAGGTTCCACTTGTCGTCCGCGGCGATCTTCTCGGCCAGCGGTCCGGAACGTCCCAGCTGTGCGGCGCTGCCCAGCTGTCCCTGAATGTGCAGGATGTTGTACTCTTCCAGTCCCAGGCTCTCCAGCCAGGCCACGGCGGTCTTGCCTTCCTCGACCATGTCGGAAACCACAGCCGCGGTGTAGAGGGAGGGATCCACGTCAATCATCCGGTCGAACAGGAACACGCCGATGCCGTTGTCGCTGGCTTCCTGCAGAACTTCGTCCCAGCCGGTGGTCTCGGCCGCGGACACCAGGATGTACTTCACGCCGGCGGTGATGAAGCCCTTGGCGGCTTCCAGCTGCTTGTCGGCGGTGGGCGCGGTCACGAAGGTCGCGTCATAGCCGTTCTCGGCGGTGAAGGTGTTCTGCAGATCCTTTACGTTCGCCTCGCGGTATCCGGACTCGGAGGGATCCAGGTTGATGATGCCAACCTTGATCCCGTCGGCCATCGCGGCGGTGATGGAAAGAATCATCGCCAGAGCAAGTACCAGAGCAAGAATCTTCTTCATGGGATATGCCTCCATTTCTTTTTTCGGGCGCTCGGGCCCTCTGTTGTGCTTATTATAGGAAAAAACCCCCGCCATTGAAATACAGAGGCTTTTTATTTTGGTGGGAATATTTCCGTTTTCCCCATGAACGATGCAATTATTGGTTTATATTTATTTGACGCGGGTACAAAATCTTTTTCTTTTCGTACAACTTGTGTCATTCATGTTCAGGATGCTCAACTTTTGCGCTCACCCGGTCTCCGTCCCGGCTGGAGCGGCGATACTCGCTGGGGGTCATGCCCGTCGTCTTCTTGAAAAGATAGCTGAAATAGTGGCTGTCGTTGTAGCCCACCTCCTGGGCGATCTGGGCGGAGCGCATCTCCGTGGCCGCCAGCAGCTCCTTCGCCTTGCCGATGCGAAGCGCCGTCAGATACTGGGTAAAGGTCAGCCCCGTTTCCTGGGAGAAAACGGTGGAGAAATGGCTCTGGGAAAGATGCACCTCCCCGGCCACGTCCTGCAGCATCAGGTTCGGATCCGCGTAGTGCCGGGCAAGGAAGGTCCGGGCCCTGCCGATGGTCGGATCCCCGTATCCCGCCCGGTTTCGCCTCCGGAACGCGATGGCGCTCCGAAGCAGCTCCGTCAGGCATCGGAAGCCCTCCTCCCCCTCGGTGTGCAGCGCCTCCTCGACCTGGCGCTCCGACAGGATTTCCCCCGGATTGCCCTCCCCCTCCTGGATGATTCTCCGGGCAGTCAGAAGCGCCGCCACCCGCAGATAGCCCAGCGCCAGCGCCGGGTTCAGGCGGCTCAGGTATTCCGTCAGGATCGGCTCCACCTCCTCTTCCGTCGCGTACTGCAGCCGCTCGTAAAGGGGGCTGAGCTCCGTTTCGGCGATGGGGGTCCGCCGGGCGATCTCGTTTCCGCTGACGATCCGCCGCTCCCGCTTGCCCTCGGTGCTCTGAAGATGGCGGATATGCCGGGCGCTCTTCATGGACCGGCGGATCTCATGAAAATCGGATACGGCTTCCCCGATGGCGATCAGGGTTCCCTCCGCCTTCTCCATCTCCGGAAGATGAATCACGGAATTGGCGAAGGAATAGGCCCGCTCCTCCGTGTCCTCCGGCCGGTCCCCGAGCACCAGCGCCCGGGCCCCCTTCGGGGAGGAGCAGACCTGGACGCCGCCGCCGCTCATCTCCGCCAGGGAGCTCAACGCGTTCCGGCAGGCCAGGCGCCGCTCCCCCTCGGCGCCGAAGGCGATATCGATCACCGTATAGCAGGAGGCCGTCAGATTGACCCCCAGGGCCCGCATCTGGTCCCGCAGCGCGTCGTCGTCCTCCGGATCCCCCTCCTCCGTAAACAGGGAGGCCAGCAGCTTGTCCCGCAGGAACTGGTTGCCGGAGGACAGCCGCTCCCGCAGGGCCGTCAGGTTTTCCCGGTCCCGCCGCTTCTCCTCGATCTGCCGCCGGACCCGGTCCAGGGCCGCCTCCAGCTCCCCCGCCGTCACCGGCTTCAGCAGGTATTCCCGCACACCGAGAGAGATCGCCTTCCGGGCGTAGGTAAAATCGTCGTAGCCGGAAAGGATGATCCGCTCCGTCCACGGCATGGTCCGCTGAACCTCCTCGCAGAGCTTCATCCCGTCCATGAAGGGCATCCGGATATCCGTCAGCAGGATATCCGCGTTCAGATCGCGTAGCATGGGCAGCGCCATCTCTCCGTCCGGCGCCTCCCCGACCAGCTGGTATCCCTTCTCCTCCCAGGGAAAGGAGTTTCGCAGATTCTCCCGGATCGCGATCTCGTCATCCACGAGAAATACTTTCGTCATCTTCGGTTTCCCCCCTCGATCGAATTGGAATGGTAAAGGATACCTCGGTTCCCTCCGGGCCGGTCTGAATCATCAGCCCGGTCTGCTTCTGGTAATACAGCCGAATCCGCATATCCACGTTTCGCAGGCCGAAGCCGCCGTGGGTGGGTTCCGGTGCGATCAGGGCTACCTGGGGCTCCTCCCGCAGCGTCGCCCGGACCCGCTCCAGCTCCTCCGGCGTCATGCCCCGACCGCTGTCGGTGACCGAGAAGGTCAGCATCCGGTTCTGCCGCCGGACCCCCACCATAATCTTTCCTCCGCCCCGCTTCATCTTAATGCCGTGGTACAGGGCGTTCTCCACCAGCGGCTGCAGCAGCAGCTTGAGCATATAGGCTTCCTCCAGCCCCTCCGGCTGCTCCACCTCGTAATCCAGAATATCCCGGTAACGGGTCTTCTGAATGCTCAGATAGGCGGAAACGTGCCGCAGCTCCTGGGTCACCGGAATCCAGTCCGCTCCGGCGGAGAGGGAGATCCGGAAAAAGTCGCTCAGGTTCCGGGTCAGCCGAACCACCTCTTCCCCCTTGCCGGACTCCGCCTGCCAGACGATGGTATCCAGGGTGTTGTATAGGAAATGGGGATTGATCTGGGCCTGCAGGGTTCTCAGCTCCGCCTTGGCCAGATGGTCCTGGTTCCTTTTTGCCTGCTCGATCAGGGTCTCCAGCTGGCTGGCCATCTGGTTGATCTGATCGCTCAGCTCCCGAAGCTCTTCGACGTCGATTCCCCGAACCCGGTCGGAAAAATGCCCCTCGGCGATCCGGCGCACCGTTTCCTCGAGGGAATAGATCGCCTTATGAATAGAGGAGGTCAGATGCCGGGTTTCAACCCCGGTCCGGATCAGGGCAAAGAGCAGCAGCAGCACCTCCACCGCCGCGGAAATATACACGGTCAGCCGCAGCCGCCGGCCGGCCTCCGCGGCGTTCAGAATCTCCTTCGCCGTAAAGGCGTCCAGCATGTCCGCCACCAGCCGGCCCACGTTTCGGACCTCGTCGACGATGGATTCAATCTCCTGAATGGGCGTCCCGTCCTTCATGCCGTCCCGGACCCGGGTAACGTACTGCTCCAGCGTATCCATCGTCCGCCGGGCGATCACCAGCTGAAGATGGCCCTCCCCCTCCGTCTCCTTCAGCAGCAGATCCAGCACCCGGTCCGCCTCCGCCACCAGCTCCGCCACGCCGCTGTCCTCATAGCGGATCCGGCCGGCGGCCACCGCGAACAGGTTTTCCGCCATGGTGCTCTCGAGGGAGGGCTTCAGCTCCGCCGCCGCGTTCATCCGCCCGATCATCGCCTGGGTCCGGGATACGGAGATCATCATGATGACGAGCCCGATGACCAGCGGCACGGAAAGCACGATCGAAATCCCGCGGATGCTTCGCCGAACCTGGGCGCCGATGCTGGTTATTTTGCCGCGCCGCATCTTAAAAGCCCTCCACGTCCGGCGCCGTCAGATCGTCAAAATCGCTGAAGGCACCCTCCTCGGGATGGTGAATCTTCGGTACCGGCTTTCCCGCCTTCAGATCCCGGACCAGGCTCATGACCGATGGCCCCAGGTCGGGGGTGCACTGAACGACGCAGTTGATCCGGCCCGCCTTCAGGGCCTCGACCGCCTCCTTCTCGCCGTCCACGGTGATCAGAATCGGTCGCCGGGCCTCGATATTCCGCTCCGCCAGGACGTCCAGCACCCCCAGCATCATGGAATCGTTATGGGAATAGATGACATCGATCCCCTGTTCCCCGTATTTGTCCAGCAGCTGGCGCGCGCATTCCCCGCCCTTGGACCTGAGAAAATCGCCGCAGATGCTCTCCGTGACGGAGAATCGCCCGTCCTCCTCCAAAACATCGAGGAAGCCCCGCTGCCGGTCCCGCATCGGCGTGGAATCCAGCGTGCCGCTGATCTCGACGATGGTCAGCCGGTCCTTTCCCAGGGCGTCCGCCTTCCGGATCAGGTATTCCCCGGCCCGGCGGCCCTCCGCGTAGAAATCGGCGCCGATATAGGCGGTATAGAGGCTGTCGTCCTCCGTCTCGATCATCCGGTCCATCAGGATGACCGGGATCCCGGCCTGCTTCGCCTCCGTCAGCACGTTGTCCCAGCCGGTCTCGACGATCGGGGAAAAAACGATCACGTCAACCCGGTAAGCGATAAAGGACCGGATGGCGTCGATCTGCTTTTCCTGCTTCTGGTTGGCGTTCTCCATCATCAGGGCGAAGCCCGTATCCTTCGCCGCCTTCTCCATGCTCGCGGTATTGGCCATCCGCCAGGAGCTCTCCGCCCCCAGCTGGGAAAATCCCACTACCATGGAGCTCTCCTCCCGGGCCCCCTTCTTCCCGCCGGCGCACCCGGTCAGCAGCAGCCCGGCCAGCAGCATCAGGATCACCAGCCCCCGAATCCCTCCGGTCGTCCTTCCGGTCGTCCTTCCGCTCATCCTTCCGGTCATCCTTCCGCTCGTCCTTCCGGTCGTCCCTCCAAAGGCTCCTGCCCTGCCCGTCTTTCTCATGCTCCTTCCTCCTCAGCGCAATCGGAACACGGGGACTGTCCCCTGTGTTACGCGCAGCGGAACATGGGGACTGTCCCCTGTGTGCCGACTCATCACACGGAACAAACAAACTCTCCCCCGCGTTCCTACTTAAAAAACACCACCGACCCATAGATATTCATGGCAATCCCCAGCAGCATCAGCAGCGCGTCCGTCCGGTACAGCTTCCGCCCCCTCCGCCAGGTCAGCGCCAGCATCGCCGGCATCAGGTCGATCATATACCGCGTGCCCAGCTGCATCCCGCCCAGGGTCCGGTGGAGCAGCAGCAGGTTAAAATGAATCATCAGGCTGACGGTCAGGATCCAGTCCTCCGCCGCCATCTCCCGCCGCCACAGCCGCCGGATCGTCTCCAGCAGGCTGATCACATACATCGGGTTCAGAAGCACCAGCGCGCTGGGGCCGAGCATTTCAAAGGTCAGCAC
>JAFRHH010000062.1 GCA_017433405.1 Clostridia bacterium
CCGAAGCGCGGCGGCCGTCCCCGCGGCCCGGGCCGGAAAAAAACGCCGCCAGCGATGAAATCATCGCCCAGGAGCAGCTGCTGGGCATCCTCGCTTCCGGTTCCGTCCCGAAAGATATCGTAACGGAAAAGGATTTTGGGGATGACGAGTTGAAATCATTATATGTGAATCTGCTCAGCGGGCGGAAGGTTCAGGAGCTGGTCTCCGCCGCGCCCGATGAGTCCTCCCGTTCCCGGTACGCGCGGGTGCTGATGGCGCCTCCCGCCCGGGATACGGATGAACTGATTGCCATGGCCAATGATTGCGTGAACCGCATTCGCACCAGCAGGCTGGAAAAGCGCCTGAATGCCCTGATCGCCCAGGCGGGCCAGGCCTCCGGTGCCGAGGCGGATCAGCTGATGCAGGAAGCGCAGGAGATCAGCCGGCAATTATCCCGTTTTCAAGCCTCAGGCAGATCTTCGTAATCCGACGATGCAAGTAGAAGAAGGAGAGGATTTCATTGTCGCTTCTTTCCCCGGAAACAAAGCAGGCCCGGCTCAATGAGCTCTATGAGTTCGGCAAGGCCAAAGGTACGCTGACCTATAAGGAAATCATGGATCGGCTGATGGAGCTGGAGATGGATCCGGATCAGCTGGATCATGTTCTGGAAACCCTGGACGCTTACGGCGTCTCCGTCGTCAACGACGTTTCCCCCGATGCCGCCCCCTCCGAGGAAGAGGCGGCGGCGGAGCAGGCGACGGTCTCCGCCAAGGATGAGATCCTCCCGGAGGATCTGGATCTCTCCGTCCCCGAGGGCATCAGCATTGACGACCCGGTCCGGATGTATCTGAAGGAAATCGGAAAGGTTCCGCTTCTGACGGCGGAGGAGGAAATCGAGATCGCCAAGAAGCTGGAGGAAGGCGACGAGGCCGCGAAGCAGAAGCTGGCCGAGGCCAACCTGCGGCTGGTGGTCTCCATCGCCAAGCGCTACGTGGGCCGCGGCATGCTCTTCCTGGATCTGATTCAGGAGGGAAACCTGGGGCTGATCAAGGCGGTGGAAAAGTTCGATTACCGGAAGGGCTTCAAGTTCTCGACCTATGCCACCTGGTGGATCCGCCAGGCCATTACCCGGGCCATCGCCGACCAGGCCAGGACGATCCGGATCCCGGTTCACATGGTTGAAACCATTAACAAGCTGATCCGGGTTTCCCGCCAGCTTCTCCAGGAATACGGCCGGGAGCCCACGCCGGAGGAGATCGCCAAAGAAATGAATATCTCCGAGGCGAAGGTGCGGGAGATCATCAAGATCGCCCAGGAGCCGGTGTCCCTGGAGACGCCTATCGGCGAGGAGGAGGACAGCCATCTGGGGGATTTTATCCCGGATGAGGACGCGCCCGCCCCGGCGGAGGCGGCTTCCTTCGCCCTGATGAAGGAACAGCTGATGGACGTGCTGGATACCCTGACCCCCCGGGAGGAAAAGGTGCTCCGGCTCCGCTTCGGCCTGGATGACGGACATCAGCGGACCCTGGAGGAAGTCGGCAAGGAGTTTAACGTCACCCGGGAGCGGATCCGCCAGATCGAGGCCAAGGCCCTCCGGAAGCTGCGCCATCCCTCGAGGAGCAAGAAGCTTCGGGATTATCTCGACTGAGGGGCCGCCCATGCTGGACGAACGTCTTTCCCTCGTCTTTGACCTGTATCCCGCCTGCCGCCTGGCGGCGGATATCGGGACGGATCATGCTCATCTGCCGGCCGCGCTGCTACAGCGCGGCCGCTGTCAGCATATGCTGCTCACGGATATCAGCCCCGCCGCGCTGGAAAACGCCCGGGGGGAGATCTCCCGGCGCGGCCTGACGGATCGGGTGACCCTGCGGCTCGGAGACGGGCTTGAACCGGTCTCGGAGCCCTGCGAGGCCATCTCCGTAACGGGCATGGGGGGCCGGACCATCCGGGATATGCTGCTTGATGGCCGGGAGCGGCTCCGGGGCGCCATGCTGATTCTCTCCGCCCATACCGACTGGCCCCTGATCCGGGAGGCTGTCATGGAAATCGGCTATACCATCGACCGGGAGGAGCCCTGTTTCGCCGCCGGAAGGTTCTATCTGGTGCTCCGGGCGACGCCCGGCCGGGAAGCGCTCTCCGACCGGGAGCTGCGGCTGGGAAAGCGGCTTTTTCAGTCCCGCTCCCCCCGGCTGAAGCCCTTCCTGCGCCGCCGCCGGGAAATTCTGCTCCGGGAGCTTAAGGGCCTGCGGGCCGCTTCCCGCCCGGATCCCCTCCGGGAGGAGACGCTGCTTTCCGACCTCGCCTTTTACGACGCGGAGCTCAGAAAAATCACATCTCAGGAAACGGAGGCTGACCCATGACTGTTCGCGATCTGTACCGTCTTCTGGATTCGGTGGCCCCCTTTGACACCCAGGAGGACTTTGACAACTCCGGCCTGCTCCTCGGGGATCCGGAGGCCCGGGTGGCGGGGATTCTCTTCGCCCTGGATGTAACCCGGCCGGTGATCGAGGAGGCGGTTTCCCTGGGAGCGAATCTGATCGTTACCCATCATCCGCTGATGTTCTCTCCCCTGCGCCGCCTGACGGAGGACGACTACGAGGGCCGCCTGCTGTCCCTCCTGATCCGCCGCCGGCTGAACCTGATTTCCGCCCATACCAATCTCGACCGGGCTCCCGGCGGGATCAACGACGCCCTGGCGGAAAGCTGCGGCCTTTCGGAGATCAGCGGTGAGGGCTTCTTCCGCTGCGGTTTCCTGCCCCGCGCCATGACGGGCGTCGAGCTGACCGCCTGGCTGTCGGACCGTCTTTCCTGCGTCGTCCGGCCCATGGGCTCCCCGGACATCTCCGTCCGAAAGCTCGGGGTTTCCTCCGGCGCCGGCGGCGGTGAATGGACGGCGGCCGCGGCGGCGGGCTGCGAAGCCTTCCTCTCCGGGGAAATCAGGCATCATCTGGCCCTCGCCATGGCCGACAGCGGCCTCCTGGCCCTGGAGTGCGGCCATTTCGCGACGGAGGAGCCGGGGATCCGCGCCCTGGCCGCGGCTTTACAAAAAGCCCTTGATGCGGTAGAATGGAAAATGCGGATATTTATTTCATCGGTTTCCGCGTACGCGTTCCCCATGAAACCGTGACAGGCGGTTTCCCTGTCAGAAGGAGGCTCATCCATGGAACAGTTTGAAGCGTTATGGACCTATCAGACGGAGGATCTGAAGGCGGAGGCGATCGCGAACAGCATTAAGCGCTCCCCGATCCGTCAGAAGGTTGAAAAAACGGTGGAGCTGATCAAGGATCGCCAGAAGCAGTATAAACAGATCGAAGAAGATATTGCCGTCATGACGGATCGGAAGGATATCCTCTGCCAGGCGGTCGCCAATTCCGAAGCGCAGCTCAAGGCCCTGCAGAATCAGTTCGAAAGCAACCCGCCCCAGACGGCGGAGGCCGTCCGGGCCCTGCTGACGGAGGTCAGCCGCTTCCGGGAAACCATCCGCCAGTATGAAAGCGAAATCAGCCGGATCGTCCGGGAATCCGCTGTGCAGGACAAGCAGCAGATGACGGTGCGGCGGGAGGCGGCGGCCGCGAAGAAGAGCTTTGACGAGCTGAAGGCCCAGTACGAGGAGGAATCCCGGGGCCTGAAGGAGGAGCTGGAAAAGCAGCGCAAGGTTGCCAAAGAGCTGGAGGCCACGGTGCCCCCCAATCTGCTGGAGGAATACGAGGTAATCAAGCGGCATATTTCGCCCCCGGTGGTCCGGCTCCGCTATGGCCAGTGCTCCGGGTGCAATACCTCCCTTCCCTCCGCGACCCTGGCGAAGATTAAAAACGGCGCCCTGGTGGAATGCGAGACCTGCGGGCGAATGATTATCCAGTAAATCCCTTCCCGATGTTCAATAAATCCCATCCCGGATAAACGCAGGGGGGCGGAACCGATTTCGGTTCCGCCCTCTGATCTTTCCCGTTTTTCCGATGATGATCAGTTCTGTCCGGGCCCTTTTTTCGCCGCGGCCCGCGTCCTGCCCTGGGTGCCCGTCTTCGCCCTCAGTTCCGAATAATCTCCAGGTCCGGCGAGCAGGCCAGAAACGCATTATCCCCGATCTCGGTCCCCGCCGGCACCGTAACCCGCTCCAGGGACTGGCAGGCCTGGAAGGCGTTGGCCCCGATGCTCTCGACGTTGGGCCCGAAGGTAATCTCCTTCAGATTCATGCAGACGGCGAAGGCCATGTCCCCGACCTCCGTAATGGAATCGGGAAGCGTAATGCTTTCGAGGGACTTGCACCCGAGGAAGCACCGGTCGTCCAGCTTCGTCACCCCGTCGGGAATCACGATGGAGGTCAGCTTGTCGCAGGTGGCAAAGGCCTGAACCCCGATCCAGGTAATCCCCGCCGGCAGCTCGATGGACAGGATATTCGGCGCGAAATCCTCAAAGGCGTGATCCCCGATGGCGACCACCGGGTATTCCTCCATATGATCCGGCACCTTAACCTCGGCCTCCGGCCCGTGATACTTGACAATAAAGGCGCCTTCCTCGTCCTCCGTCAGCTGATAGGTGTAGTCCCCGTTTTCGACGTTGAAGTTGCGCTCCTCGAAGCCGCTCAGGTCGTTAAAATACTCAAATCCGCCGGGATCGTCGTCGAATTCCAGTTCCTCGTCGTCCTCCGTCAGCGCCGCGGGGGCCAAAAGAAGCAGCAGCGCGAAAACCGCCGCCAGGATTCGTCTGTGCACGCTGCCCGCCCCCCTTGTAACTTTTTTTGACATTATAGCCGAAACGGCGAAAAAAATCAACCTGCGGCATTTGATCTTGACGGAAGCTCCGCCCTGTGATATCCTTTGACCGGAAACGTTACCGTAAACGGTTTCGGCAGTCGGGTTTGCCCTGAAATTTTGATCGCTGTTGGCGGAGGTTCTTTTCGTGAAAACCTATACGATTCGGGATATCGCTTCCCTGGCCGGGGTATCCGTGACCACGGTCAGCCGCGTTTTGAATCACCGGCCGGATGTGAATAAGGAAACCCGGGAGCGGATCGAGAAGATCATCCGGGAAACCCATTTTCTCGGCAATACCAATGCCCGGGGCCTCAAGCAGTCCAGCGAGGTCATCGGCATGGTGATCCGCGGCCGATCCAATCCCTTCCTGAATTCCCTTTCGGAGGCGATCCTCGGCATGACGGACGCCATGACCGATACCCTGATTACGGAATATATCGACGAGCAGGACGATGAATTCGCCACGGCACTCCGGCTGACCCGGCAGCACCGGATCAAGGGGCTGCTCTTCGTCGGCAGCCTGATCGACGGCCGGGTTCAGGTGCTGCACGGGCTGGATATCCCCGTCGTCTTTACGACGGTGGACGGCGGCAACGCCTCCCTGCCCCGGGCCTCCTCCGTCGCGGTGAACGACCGGGAGATGGGCCGGGTGGTCGCCAACGCCCTCTTCTCTCTCGGGCATCGGCGGGTGGCGGTCTTCGGCTCCAATCCGGTGGCCGGGGATTCGCTGGCCATGCGCTTCCAGGGCTTCTGCGAGGAATGGGCGTCCCACGGGCTGACCTTCCCGCCGGAGGATTACCGGGAGTGCCGCTTCTCCTATGATTCCGGTTATGAAACCGCGCTGGAATACTTCTCCTCCCACCGGGAAACGACAGCCCTCTTCGCCATGAGCGACAGCATGGCCGTCGGCGCCATGCGGGCCCTCCGGGATCTTTCCCTGCGGGTGCCGGAGGATGTCAGCGTCGTCGGCTTCGACGGAACGGCCATCAGCCGCTTCTCCGTGCCGAGGCTGACGACGGTGGAGCAGCCTGTGAACGAGATCGCCCGCTGCAGCGTCCAGCTGCTGATGGATATGCTGAACCGGAACGCCCCGCCCCGCCATCTGCTGGTGGAGGCGGTCTGGCAGCCCCGGGAGTCCATCGCCCCGCCCCCGCCGGGGTCCGCGGAATAAGGCCGCGGAGCCCTTCCAACGAAACGAAGGCCGGAGCCCTTCCGGCTGATTCAGAAAGGAGTTTTTTCTTCAAATGCGCTGCAGTGGTATTCTTCTGCATATTACCTCCCTTCCCTCGCCGGGGGGCATCGGGTCCCTCGGACAGGAGGCCTATGACTTCGTCGATTTTCTCCAGGCCGCGGGCATGCGGATCTGGCAGGTGCTCCCGGTGGGCCCCACCGGATACGGCGACAGCCCCTATCAGTCCACCTCCGTCTTCGCCGGAAATCCGCTGCTGATTTCCTGCCGGAAGCTCCGGGAGGATGGGCTTCTCTCCTACCAGGACGGGGAGGAAATGGTTCCCCTGGACCCGGAAAAGGTGGATTATGAGCAGGTGAAGATCAACAAGGATCATCTGCTCCGCCGCTGCTTCAACCAGTCGGCGGACCGGCTGAAGGATCAGCTGGAGGCCTTTGAGGCGGCGCATCCCTGGGTGACGGATTTTGCCCTCTTTACCGCCGCGAAGAATCACTTCGGCCAGGTCATGTGGACGAAATGGCCGGACGAGGGGCTGCGGCTTCGCCGGCCGGAAGCCCTGGAAAAGTACCGGCGGATCCTGGATAAGGAAATCCGGTTCCAGATCTTCTGTCAGTACCTCTTCCGTCGCCAGTGGGCGGATCTGAAAAAATACTGTAAGGAGCACGGCGTCCGCCTCTTCGGCGATATGCCGATCTACGTCGCCGAGGATTCCGCCGATACCTGGACCCACCCGGAGGTTTTCCAGCTGAACCGGGACCGGGTGCCGAAGCGGGTCGCCGGAGTGCCGCCGGATCTGTTCTCCGCCGACGGCCAGCTCTGGGGAAATCCCCTTTACCGCTGGCCCAACCTCCGGTTCCACCGGTTCCGCTGGTGGGTGGACCGGATGCGCGGGATGGCGGAGCTCTATGATATGGTTCGGATCGACCATTTTATCGGCTTTGCCAACTACTGGTCCATTCCCTACGGCGCCCCCAACGCCCGGGGAGGAAAATGGGTCAAGGCGCCGGGGAAGGCCCTGTTCAAACGGCTGAAGGAGGCCGTTCCGGACCTGCAGATTATCGCGGAGGACCTGGGGGAGGCCTCTCCCCGGGTTCATAAGCTCCTGGATTACTGCGGCTTCCCCGGCATGAAGGTGCTGACCTTCGGCTTTGACGGGGATGAGACGAATCCCCATTTCCCCGGGAATTATACGAAGAATTCCGTCGCCTATACCGGAACCCACGATAATGATACGACCCTGGGCTGGGCGGAAAAAACGGATCCGAAGGCGCTGGATTTCGCGAAGCGAACCCTTCATTTCTCCGAGGTTTCCGAGGCGCCGGAGGCCTTTATCCAGGCGCTCTTCAACCTCCCCTGCGACATCGTGATCGTGCCGATGCAGGATGTGCTGGGCCTGGGGGGCTACGCCCGGATGAACTTCCCCAGCACCATCGGGGGAAACTGGCTCTGGCGCATGAAGCCCGGCGTTCTGACCCAGGAGCTGTCCATGAAATATTTTCTGCTGAACAAGCAGACCAACAGGAGGTAACGAACCATGAACGCGAAAGAGCTGATTCGTCAGGCGGAGCTCCGCCTGATGGCGGAAGCCCATAAAACCCTGCCCGAGGCCGACGCCTGGGAGCTGCATAACGCCCTTTCCGGCGCCGCCATGGAAGCCCTCGCCCCCCGCTGGGCCGAAAGGGAAAAAGCCCGCTTCCCCCGCCGCCAGGCCTACTATCTGTCGATGGAATACCTGGTGGGCCGGCTGGTCTTTAACAACCTGTACTGCATGGGGCTGCTGGAGGAAACCCGGAGCCTGCTGAAGGAAAAGGGCGTGGATCCGACGATCCTCGAGGACGTGGAGGACGACGCCTTCGGAAACGGCGGTCTGGGCCGCCTCGCCGCCTGCTTTCTCGACAGCGCGGTCACCTGCGATATTCCCCTGACGGGCTACGGCCTCCGCTTCCGCTACGGCCTGTTTAAGCAGGCCTTCGTGGAGGGGCGCCAGTGCGAGCTGCCGGACGACTGGTCCCGCTTTGGCGATCCCTGGTCCATCCGCCGGCCGGATGAGGCCGTCGTCGTCCGGATGAAAACCGGCGACGTGCTGGCGGTTCCCTATGATATGCCGGTGGTGGGCTACGGCATGAAGAACATCGGCACCCTGCGACTGTGGCAGACGGAGACCTGCATGAAGTGGACTTCGGTCTGTTTAATGACCAGGCGTACGCCAAAGCCTCCGCGGACAAGAACCGGGCCGAGGATATCACGAAGTTCCTCTATCCCAACGATACCCGGAAGCAGGGCCGCCAGCTCCGGGTCCGGCAGCAGTATGTGCTGGTTTCCGCCTCCCTGCAGGATATCCTCCGGGGCTATCGGAAGCGCCACGGGAACGATTATTCCTTCCTGAGCGGCGAGGTTGCGGCCCAGCTGAACGACACCCATCCCGCCATGGCGATTCCCGAGCTGATCCGCCTGCTTCAGGAGGACGGTCTCTCCTTCGAGGAAGCCTTCCTCATCGCCCGGGATGTCTTCGCCTATACGAATCATACCGTCATGCAGGAGGCTCTGGAAAAGTGGGATCTTTCCCTCCTGTCCTCCGTCTGCCCCGAAGTGGTCGCCGTCATCCGGAAAATCGACGCCCGCTTCCGGAAAGAAATGAAGCAGGCGGGAAAGGAGCTCTCCCCGGCGCTGTGCATCATCGAAGGCCGCCGGGTTCATATGGCCTGGCTGGCCACCTACGGCTCCCACGCCATCAACGGCGTGGCGGAGCTCCATTCGGAAATCCTGAAGAAGGACGTCTTCGCCGCCTGGTATCAGCTCTATCCCGAACGGTTCCAGAACAAGACCAACGGCATTACCCAGCGCCGCTGGCTGGGGCTGTGCAATCCGGAGCTCTGCGACCTGATCGCCTCCCGGATCGGCCATGGATTTGAAACGGATCTGGACCGGCTGGCCGCCCTGGCGCCGACGATCGACGACGCCCTCTGCGACAGCTTCCGGGCCGTTAAGCGGACGAAGAAGGAGCAGCTCTGCGCCGAGCTCCTGCGCCGGGAAAAGATCGTCCTTTCCCCCGACCTGGTCTTCGACGTTCAGGTCAAGCGCCTTCACGAGTATAAGCGCCAGTTCATGAACGCCCTGTCCATCCTTGCGATCTATGACGAAATAAAGCAGGGAAAGCAGGCGGATCTGCCCCCCGTCGTCATGCTCTTCGGGGCGAAGGCCGCTCCGGGCTACGTCCGCGCCAAGGCGGTGATCCGCTGGATCAACCTGATTGCGGAAAAAGTCAACGCCGATCCCGCGGTGAAGGACCGGCTGAAGGTCGTCTTCGTGCCCAACTATAACTGCTCCTGGGCGGAGAAGATCATTCCCGCCGCGGATATCTCCGAACAGATCTCCCCCGCCGGCACGGAGGCCTCCGGCACGGGCAATATGAAGCTGATGCTGAACGGGGCGGTGACCCTGGGTACCTTCGACGGCGCCAACGTGGAAATCGTTCAGGAGGCCGGCAGGGAAAACAACTATATCTTCGGCGCCACCGTCGAAGAGCTGGAAGCGATCCGGGATACCTACGATCCGAAGGCGATCTATGAAAAGAACCCGGTGCTCCGCCGGGCCCTGGATACCCTCGTGGACGGCACCTTCCCGGATGAGGACGGGGCCTTCGCCGAGCTCCACGACGCGATCCTGAAGGGCGCCAGCTGGCATAAGCCGGATCATTATTACGTGATGCAGGATTTCGAAAGCTACCTGGACGCGAAGCTCCAGGCCATCCGGGACGCGTGCGCTCCCGGGAACGCCTTCGCCCGGAAATGCCTCGAGAACATCGCCCACGCCGGCAAGTTCTCCTCCGACCGGACGATCCGCCAGTACGCGAAGGAGATCTGGAACGTCTGATGATTCCCCTCAAAAAAGCGGAAGCCCTGCGGCTTCCGCTTTTTGATACTCCGACGGATCCATCCCCGTGCGCCTTGCTCCGCGTTCCGTTTTTCCCGTTTCCCTATTCCATAATCTCCGCGGCGATCCGCTTCAGCGTCAGCGCTGCCTGCTTGACGGCGTTCTTCTTCTCCCCCGCCTCCGTCAGCCGCTCCTGTGCCTCCCGAAGCCCGATTCCCTCCTGCTTCATCACCCGGATCAGACGCCCCTCCAGGCTTTCCGCCCCTTCCGGCTCCTCCCGGGCCTCCTCCTTCTCCGGCAGCGCCAGCACCACGCAGTACTCGCCCTTTTCCGTCTTCTCGTTTTTCTCAAGCGCCGCCAGGATCTCCGTCGGGCTTCCGTACAGCGTTTTTTCGTATCGCTTCGTCAGATCGCAGCATACCGTCAGCCGGCTGTCCGGAAAAACCTCCCCGATCATCTCCGTCAGCAGGCAGATCCGGTGCGGCGATTCATGGAGCACCGCGACCCGGGGCCCCCGGCCGATCTCTGTGAGCTTTTCCCGGATCGCCTTTTTCTCCCTGGGCAGAAAGCCGTAGAAGGCGAATTCCCGGGCGTCAAAGCCGCTGACGGAAATCGCCGCGATCCCCGCGCAGCATCCCGGAATCGGGATCACCGGGACCCCGAGGGCGATGCAGGCCGCCGCGACCTCGTTTCCCGGATCGGAAATGCAGGGCGTGCCCGCGTCCGTCACCAGGGCGGCCGTCAGATTCTCTCCGGCGATTCGCTCCGCGATCGCCTGGGCCTTGCTTTCCCCGCTGTGACGATGGCAGCTGATCAGGGGCGCGTGGAGGTCAAAGACCTGGCAGAGCTTCATGGTAACCCGCGTATCCTCGGCGATGATCAGATCCGCGCTCCGCAGGGTTTCAATCCCCCGGGGAGAGAAATCCTGCAGGTTGCCGATAGGCGTCGCCACAATGTTCAGCAGGGCCATTCCCGATGTCACCTCCGCCCCCCGTCCCGGGGAAAAATATCTCCGGCCTCCTCCCGCTTCTCCGCGATCCGAAGCTTGGCGCTTCTCGCCCGGGGATTGCGCTCCGTTTCCTCCTGGGTCGGCGGAACCGCGCCCCCGCCCAGCACCCGGACGACCGGCCGCCGCCCGCAGGTGCAGATCGGCGCCTTTGGCGGGCAGACGCAGGGGTTCTCCAGCCGCTTGAAGCAGCGCTTTACGATTCGATCCTCGAGGCTGTGAAAGGTAATGACGCAGATCCGTCCCCCCGGCTTCAGCAGGCTGATAAAGTCCTCCAGCGCGCCCTCGAGGGGGGAAAGCTCGTCGTTGACCGCGATGCGGACGGCCTGGAAGGTCCGCCGGGCCGGATGGCCGTCGTCCTTCCGCCGCACGGCCTTCGGGATCGCCGCGTCCACCGCCGCCACCAGGTCGAAGGTGGTTTCCAGAGGCCTTTGCGCCCGGCGTTCGCAGATCATGCGGGCGATCCGGGCCGCCCATTTTTCCTCGCCGTATTCCCGGATGACCCGGGCGATCTCCGCCTCCCCGGCGGTGTTGAGAAAGTCCGCCGCCGTTTCCCCGCGGCTCCGGTCCATCCGCATGTCCAGGGGCGCGTCGGCGTGATAGCTGAAGCCCCGTTCCGGGGTATCCAGCTGGGGGCTGGAGACGCCAAGATCCAGCAGCACCCCGTCCAGGGCGTCGACTCCCTCCGCCTGAAGCAGGGCCTTCCCGTCGTGGAAATTCCCACGGATCGGGTGAAAGCCCGGATAGGCCTTCAGCCGCTCCGTCGCGGCGCGGATGGCCTCCTCATCCCGGTCGATGCCGTAGAGGACGGCCTCTCCGCCGCTTTTCTCCAGGATGGCCCCGCTGTGGCCGCCGCCGCCGAGGGTTCCGTCGCAGTAGACGCCCCCCGGCCGCGCGCCAATCCACGCAAGCACCTCCTGAAGCAGCACCGGCTCATGCTGAAAAGCCATGCCTTCCCTCCTGCTGATTTTTTCTCCTCTGTGAACGCCAGTACACATCTGCCATTCCGCAGACAGAGGGGACGGTTCTTCTGTCCTGACGGGCAGGAAGAACCGTCCCCCGTTGCCCGCGTTTTACAGGCTCTCCTTCAGCTCGGCGATCCGGCTTTCCAGCGCTTCCGCCTTCTGCCGGCTGGCTTCGAGCTTCTCCTTCTCCTGGGCCACCAGCTGGGCCGGCGCCTTGGAAACGAAGCCCGGGTTATTCAGCTTGCCCTGGGCCCGCTCGATTTCCTTCCTGATATTATCCCGTTCCTTCGTCAGCCGGGCGATTTCCTTTTCGAAATCCACCAGGTCGCCGAGGGGGATAAAAAGCTCGCCGGCCCCGGTAACGGCGGAAACCGTCTTTTCCGTAATCTGGTTCCGGTCGGCGATCAGCTCGACCTGCTCCGCTCCCGCCAGCTTTTTGAAATAGCCTTCGCCGCCCCGCAGGGTCTCTTCCCAGCCGTCCCCGGCCAGCAGCATCAGCCTCGTCCGCTTCGAGGGCGCCACGTTCATCTCGCTCCGCAGGTTCCGGATCGCCCGGATCACTTCCATCACGCCCTGCATCTTCCGCTCGTCCTCGGCGAAGCGGAGCGCCTCGCTGGCCTCCGGCCATTTCTGCAGCATCAGGAAGCCTTCGCTCTCCGGCAGATACTTGTAAACCTGCTCCGTCAGGAAGGGCATAAAGGGATGCAGCAGCTTGAGCAGATCCGTCAGCACGTGGAGCAGCACCGCCCGGGCCGTCTCCTTGCTCTCCCCGTCCTCGCCCAGGAGCCGGCTCTTCGTCAGCTCGATATACCAGTCGCAGAACTCGCTCCAGGCAAAGTCATAGATCTTCGTGGCCGCCAGGCCGAAGTCCCCGTCCTCCATGTGGGCGGAAATATCCCGGATCGTCTCCTGCAGCCGGCTGAGGATCCATTTGTCCGCCGTCTCCAGCTCCCCGACGCGGAAGGCCTTCTTTTCGCTGACGTTCATCAGCACGAACCGGCTGGCGTTCCAGATCTTGTTGGCGAAGTTCCGGGCGGCCTCGACCTTGTCCCGGCTGTAGCGGGTATCGTTTCCGGGGCTGACCCCCATGACGAGGCTGAAGCGCAGCGCATCGGCGCCGTACTCCTCGACCACCTCCAGGGGATCGACGCCGTTCCCCAGGGACTTGGACATCTTCCGGCCCTGCTCGTCCCGGACCAGACCGTGGATCAGCACGGTTTCAAAGGGCGTCTCGCCCATGTGCTCGATGCCGCTGAAGATCATCCGGGCGACCCAGAAGAAGATGATGTCATAACCGGTCACCAGCATGCTCGTCGGATAGAAGTATTTCAGATCCTCCGTCTGATCCGGCCATCCCAGGGTCGAGAAGGGCCACAGGGCCGAGCTGAACCATGTGTCCAGCACGTCCTCGTCCTGGCGCACCTTTCCGCCGCACTTCGGGCAGACCGTCAGATCCTCCCGGCTGACCGACATCTCGCCACAGTCCTCGCAGTACCAGGCGGGAATCCGGTGGCCCCACCAGAGCTGCCGGCTGATGCACCAGTCCCGGATGTTCTCCATCCAGTTGTAATAGGTCTTGCTGAACCGGTCCGGCACGAAGCGGGTCTTTCCTTCCCGAACCGCCTGAATCGCCGGCTCCGCCAGGGGCTTCATCCGAACGAACCACTGCTCGCTGAGCCGCGGCTCCACCGGCGTCCTGCCGTGGCGGTAGCAGAAGCCGACGTTGTGGGTATAATCCTCGGTCTTCACCAGCAGGCCCAGCTTTTCCAGCTCCTCGAGCACCGCCTTCCGGCATTCCATGGGATCCATGCCGTTATACTTCCCGGCGTTTTCGTTCATGGTCCCGTCGTCGTTGGTCACCGTGATGATCTCCAGGTTATGCCGCTGGGCGACCTCGAAGTCGTTCGGGTCGTGGGCCGGGGTCATCTTCACGGCGCCGGTTCCGAAGTCCATTTCGACATAGTCGTCCGCCACCACGGGAATCTCCCGGTTCATGATCGGCAGAATCACCTTTTTCCCGACCAGATCGGTATACCGCTCGTCCGCCGGGTTCACCGCCACGCCGGTGTCCCCCAGCATCGTCTCCGGCCGGGTGGTCGCGACGATCACGCCTTCCCCGCCGTCTGCGCCGGGATACCGGATATGCCAGAGATGGCTCGCCTGCTCCTTGTATTCGACCTCCGCGTCGCTCAGCGCGCTGCGGCAGGCGGGGCACCAGTTGATCATCCGCTGGCCGCGGTAAATCAGTCCCTTTTCAAACAGCCGCACGAAGACCTCGCGAACCGCCTTGCTGCAGCCCTCGTCCATGGTGAAGCGCTCCCTGCTCCAGTCGCAGCTGACGCCCATCTTCCGCTGCTGATGCACAATGCGCCCGCCGAATTCCCGCTTCCAGGCCCAGGCCCGCTCGAGGAAGGCTTCCCGTCCGATCCCCTGCTTGGTCAGCCCTTCCTTGCGCATGGCTTCGACAATCTTGACCTCCGTCGCGATTGCGGCGTGATCCGTGCCCGGCAGCCAGAGCGTCGGATCGCCCTTCATCCGGTGATACCGGATCGGCGCGTCCTGCAGGATGCAGTCCATGGCATGACCCATATGCAGCTGGCCGGTAATATTGGGCGGCGGCATGACGATGGTAAAGGGCTTCTTCCCCGGAACCCGGTGAGCGGTAAACGCCCCCGCCTCTTCCCATGCTTTGTAAAGATCCGCCTCGATCGCCTGGGGATTAAACCGGGTTTCCATATCCGCGCCGGTCATTTTCTTCTCCATGGATTCTCCTCCTTTGTGAAGTTACAAAAATAGCTCCGACCCTGATGGGCGGAGCTGCGGGATCCATTTCCACAACAGACATCAGTCGTCAATCAGGCGTCTTTCTTTTCTTCCTTGCTGACGACCTGGACGCCGTTATAATATCCGCAATTTTTGCACACGCGATGGGACAGCTTCATCTGATGGCACTGCGGGCATTCGCCGATCGCAGGCATCTCAAGCTTCCAGTTGGCGCGGCGGCTGTTTCTGCGAGCCTTCGATATTTTCCCCTTCGGAACCGCCATGATTCACACCTCCTCGTTGTTTTCAAGCAATTGTCGCAGCCCGGCAAACGGATACTGAATACCCGGTTCGGCGGGGGCAACATCCGGGTCCCTGTACTGAAGCCCCGGGCAATCCTCCCTGCAAAGGAAGCGGATTGGCAGAGCCATGACGGCGTATGACATAACCAGCCGGTCCAGATCCACCTCGTGACCTTCGTAGGCGAAGATCTCCGGATCCTCCGGATCCCCGGCCCGGATGAAGGTTTCGTCGAACTCGTTCCGAACCTCCGCCTGGGCGGGTTCGAGGCATTTGGCGCAGCGCGCGTGGGCCGTGGTCCTGACCGTTCCCCGAACGGAAATGTTCCCGTCCTCGTCCGAAAGGAAGCTCCCTTCGACGGCCGCGTCCTCCAGCCGGACCAGATCTCCGCCGATTTCCTGCTCCGCAATGGCCTGCGTACCGGAAAACGGGAATTCCTGCCCGGGATGGGACAGCGCTTCTGAAACGTTCAGCTTCATGTCCTCACCTCAAAAAGTGACCATTCGATATTATAAGTCTTCAAAAAACGTTTGTCAACACTTGTTTTGACGCTTTTTCGCGTCTCCGGCTCTCTCTGTCCGCTTACCCTCTGACATGACCCATAGTCACCAGATCCAGCGTATCCCTTGCAATCATGATCTCCTCATTCGTCGGAATGACGCAGACCGTCACCCTGCTGTCGTCGGCGGAGATGACCGCTTCCTTCCGGGTATTGTTCTTCTCGGGATCGATCTTCGCCCCGAGGAACTCCATCCCCTCCATGACCCGGGCCCGCAGATCCGCGTTGTTCTCGCCGATGCCGGCGGTGAAGCAGATGATGTCGACGCCGCCCATGGCCGCCGCGTAGGAGCCGATATACTTCTTGATGCCGTAGATCAGCATCTCCTGGGCCAGCTTCGCGTTCTCGTCGCCGTGCTCCGCCAGGTCGTCAATATCCCGGCAGTCGCTGCTCTTTCCGCTGATTCCCAGCAGGCCGCTCTTCTTGTTCATCATGGTCAGCACCTCGTCGACGCTGATCGGATGGCCCACCGGAGTCCCGTCGTCGTTGAGGGGGTTGTTGGCGATAAACTACACCACCGCGGGATCGCAGCTGCCGCAGCGGGTTCCCATCAGCAGGCCTTCCAGAGGCGTCAGGCCCATGGAGGTATCGACGCACTTCCCGTCCTTAACGGCGCTGAGGCTGGAGCCGTTCCCCAGGTGGGCGATAATGATTCGCTTGCCCTCCGGCTTAACGCCGAGGAAGTCGCAGACCCGGCGGCTGACGTACCGATGGCTGGTTCCGTGGAAGCCGTAGCGGCGTACGTGCAGCTTTTCCTCATACATCTTCGGAACGCCGTACATATAGGCCTTCGGCGGCATCGTCTGATGGAAGGCGGTATCGAAGACGGCGACCTGGGGCGTCCCCTTCATCACCTTCTCGCAGGCCTCGATCCCCATCAGGTTCGCCGGGTTATGCAGCGGCCCTAAGGGGAAGCAGTCGCGAATCGCCTGCTTGGCGGCGTCGTTGACGATGACGGAGGCGGTAAAGGCGCTCCCGCCGTGCAGCACCCGGTGCCCCACCGCGCCGATCTCGTCGGTGCTCCTGATGACGCCGAACTCCGGATCCTGCAGGATCTTCAGCATCAGCTGCGCCGCGGCTTCGTGATCCGGAATCTTCTCGGCGATCTCGGTCTTCTTCTCCCCGGCGCTGTGCTTCAGGCGGCTTCCCTCAATCCCGATCCGCTCCACCAGCCCCTTGGCCAGCTCCTTTTCGCCGTCCATGTCGATCAGCTGATATTTCAGGGAGGAGGAACCCGCGTTCACAACCAGAATCTTCATAACTGCCTTCTTACTCCTTTTCAAAGGTTTATTTCCTTCCAATTATACACGCTTTCTCTTGAATTGCAAAGGTGGTTTTTGGTAAAATATCCGGGAGCGGAACCTTTATTTCGTATGCGGTTTCCGCGGAAGGCGCAATCGCTTGTATGAAACGGGGGAATGGACTTGCGGATTCTCGGCGTCGTCGCGGAGTACGATCCCTTTCACCGGGGCCACGCATACCACCTGTCGGAAGCCCGCCGTCTTCTTTCCCCGGACGCGGTCTTTGTCGCCCTCTCCCCCTGCTTTACCCAGCGGGGCGCCCCCTCCCTGCTCTCGCCCCACGACCGGGCGGCCTGCGCCCTCGCCGCCGGGGCGGACGCGGTCTTCGCTCTTCCCGTGACCTGGGCGGTCCGGGACGCGGAGAACTATGCCCTGGGGGCGGTTTCCCTGCTTGCCGGCCTGGGAGCGACCCATCTGGCCTTCGGCGCGGAGGAGCCGGATCTTTCCCGGCTGCGGGCCGCCGCCGATCTCCTCGACAATCCGCCGGAGGGCTTTACCCGCGCCCTGAAGGCGGCGCTCGCCGCCGGGGCAGGCTATCCCGCCGCCCTCAGTCAGGCCGCGGAATCCGCCCTTCCCGGCGCCGGCGCCCTGCTTTCCGCCCCGAACAATACCCTGGCGGTCTGCTATCTCCGGGCGATCCGGCGGCTGAAGGCTGTCCTGGAGCCGGTGGTGGTTCCCCGCCTCGGCGCCTATCGGGCGGAAGCGGTGGACGCGGCCTTCCCCTCTGCCTCCGCGGTTCGCTCCGCCCTCCGTCGGGGGGATTGGGCCGGGGCAATGCCCGCCCTGCCGCCGGCGTCCGCCTCCCGGGTCCGGGCCGCCGGTCTGGCGGGAACCCTGCCGGATCCCGCGGCCTGGGATCTGCTTCTGCTCTCCCATCTTCGGGAGATGCCGAAGGAAGCCTTTCCGGCCTTGCCGGACGCCGGGGAAGGCCTGGGGAACGCGCTGGAATCCCTGCGTTTTACCGTCCTTTCCGGCGAGGAGCTTCGCCGGCGCCTGACCTCCCGGCGCTATTCCGCCGCCCGGGTGTCCCGGCTCCTTGCCCACGCCCTTCTCGGCCTGACCGGCGAGGGGCTGCGTTCCCTCCCCCCTCCGGCGGATACGCTGCTGCTGGGCCTTCGGCGGAATCCCGCGCTGACCGCCGCCTGGAAGGATCGGCCCCTCCGGGTGCATCCAACCGGCGCCGCCTGGGCGCCCTTCGCTGATCCGGCGGATCTTCTGGCCTGGCGGCTCTGGGCCCTGATCTGTCATCAGCCCGCCACCCTGCCCTTTACGGAAAAAACCGTTTCGGTCTGAAGCGACGCCCTTCGTTCTCGGACCGAACGTTTTTCGAAAGCCCCCATGCCGGGGAAAGAATATGCTGACTGCAAAGGAGACTGATCCCTATGTCCTGTACTACGGTTCTCGTCGGAAAGAACGCTTCGAACGACCGCTCCACCATGATCGCCCGGACGGACGACGGCCATTTTGACGTCAAAAAGCTGGTGCTGGTGGATCCGAAAAAGCAGCCCCGGAAATATAAGAGCGTCCTTTCCCATTGCGTCGTCGAACTGCCGGAGGCGCCCCTGCCCTATACCGCCTCCCCCAACGTGGATCCCGCCCAGGGCCTCTGGGCCGCGACGGGCATCAACGCGGCCGGCGTCGGCATGACCGCCACCGAGACGATTACCTCGAACCCCCGCGTTCTTTCGGCGGATCCCCTGGTCGTCTTCCGGAAGGCCTCCGGCGGAAAAAAGGAAGTCCCCGGCGGCCTCGGCGAGGAAGATTTCGTTGTCCTGGTGCTCCCCTATATCCGCTCCGCCCGGGAGGGCGTCCTGCGGCTGGCCTCCCTGCTGGAAACCTACGGAACCTACGAATCCAACGGCATCGCCTTTAATGACGAAAACGAGGTCTGGTGGATGGAGACCATCGGCGGCCATCACTGGATCGCCCGCCGGGTGCCGGACGACGTCGTCGTGGTCGCCCCCAACCAGTTCGCCCTGGACGCCTTCGACCTGGCGGACGCCTTTGGGGAAAAGAAGAACTTTCTCTGCTCCGCCGATCTTCGGGAGTTTATCGCCGAAAACAATCTGGATCTGAATCAGGACGGCGCCATGAATCCCCGGGCGATCTTCGGCTCCCGCCGGGATCTGGATCATGTCTATAATACGCCCCGGGCCTGGTTCATGGGCCGCTATCTGACCCCGAATTCCCATCGCTGGGACGGGGAAAACGCCGAATTTACCCCGGAGAGCGATAACATTCCCTGGTGCTTCCGCCCCGACCGGAAGGTCGCCGTCGAGGATGTGGCCTATCTGCTTTCCGCCCATTATCAGGGAACGCCCTATAACCCCTATTCCGCCCGGGATACGGGCATGCGGGGCATGTACCGGTCCATCGGTATCAACCGGACCGGCGTCACCTCCGTCTGCCAGATCCGCTCCGGCCTCCCGGAAGTCCTCCGCGGCGTGGAATGGATCTGCTTCGGGCCCACCACCTTCGGCGCCTTCCTCCCGGTTTATACCCACGTTTCCGCCATTCCCGCCTATCTGAGCCGAGTCACGATGGATGTCTCGACGGAGAACTTCTACTGGGCCAGCCGCCTGCTGGCCGCCCTAGCGGATCCCACTTTCTCCGCCTCCCTTCAGAATATCGAGCGCTATCAGCTGGCCGTCGCCACCGAGGGCCGGAAGCTTCTTCGGGAATACGACCGGAAAATCCTGGACGGCGGGGATCCCGCCCTGCTGGAGGAAGCCAACCGGAAGCTCTGCGAAATGGCGGACCGGGAAATCCGGAAGGCCCTCGGCCTCGTCCTGGCCACCGCCAGCGAACAGATGAAGGACGGCTACAAGCTTTCGGATAACTGATCGGAAGGGTCCGTCCATCCGCGCGTATCGAATGCCGTCCGTCTCATGGCCGCAGGGCCCCGTCCGTCTCACGGACGCAGAGCAGCCGGAAGAAACCGATGGAAGAATGAATTGTTTAAGGAAGGTGACTTACTACGCCCTATATCCCAGATGACCAGCTTCGCCGGGAGGAGAAGAGAAAGCAACAGGAGGAACGGCAGCGGCAGCGCCAGCAGAGCCATTGGCTCCGGATCGGCCTTTTTGTCCTTTCCTCGCTGCTGGCCCTGATCGGCCTGATCAATCTTGGCAGCTACGTCCTGGACTGGATCAATGCCGGAAACACCTCCCAGGAGCTGCGGGAAGTGAATCAGCAGGCCTCCGTCACGGAGCTTCCCTCCGAAGTCCCGGCGGCCGTTGCGACGGATCCTCTGCCTGCGCCCGCCGGTTCCGCCGCGCCCGATTCGTCACCGACGTCCGCCGGTTCCGGTGCTGCCACGGTCCCCGCCGGTCCGGAACCCTCCGCCCGTCCCTACTTCGGAAACACCTATCCGAATAACCCGAACCTTCAGGTTTCCGAGCGCTTCAAGGCCCTTCGCCGAAAGAGCGGCTATATCATGGGATGGCTGAAGCTGGACGGGGTCGACGAGCCCGTTGTTCAGAAGGATAATTCCTTCTTCCTGACCCACGACGCCATGGGGAAAAAGAACGTGAACGGCGCTATCTTCCTGGATCAGAGCATCTCCCTGCTGACCCGGCCCAACGCCATCCTCCTTTTCGGCCATAACATGAAAACCGGGGCCATGTTCGGCAATCTGCGGAAATTCGAAAAATCCTCCTATTACTTTAATCACTGGATCATTTCCTTCGACTCCCTCTATGACGAAGGCGGCAAATATATCGTCTTCGGGGTCTGCAAGCCCGGCGTCGTCCGGGGCGCCAGGCAGTACGCCGATGTTTATGATCTGCTGTCCGGCGATTCCGATCTTCGCGCCCAGGCGCTGGAAGACCTGCTCGAATCAAATATGCACGCGAAGGTGGTTAACGTAACCGCCGATGACCAGCTGCTCCTGCTGATTACCTGCACCAACGACGACACCGAGCGCCTGATTATCGCCGCCCGCCGCCTCCGCGACGGAGAAACCGAGGATCGGCTGGATCTGGATTTCTGACCCGTAAATAAATATATTTTATTTGGACTCACTTTGTCCTGTTGAACTTTATCACTTGTATGGCATACGGGACAGACAACTTTTGCATACGCCGTCGAAGTCATCCCGATCATCAGTCCGATCACCATCGCCAGCGTGACCAGTTTCACGCGTCCCGCAGCCGCAGAACGCAAAACACCCTGATACCTGAAAAGGCACAGGAAGACAAGCATGGGCGCAGTCAGCCCCTGTTACGGTCTGAATAGCGTAAAGAACTGCTCTGCTCTGAAAAGCGTAGCCCTATTCCGCATGGCTGCCAAGCCCCTTTCAGAAAGTTTCCTGTGATTATACTTATGCTGCCCGCGTCTTCATAATGGCAAGAACATATTCTCTGGTGACGTGAAATGCCTCCATCACTTTTATCAGGATATCATCATCTGTCATCCCAGCAATGCGCATACCCTGTATCGCACCTGTGATTTTATCTTTCTTTTCCTTCTTTTCCATGGCGAGACACATATCGATACCCCCTGCTTCTTCTTCATATTCCAACTTCAAATTCACAGCTATGTTCAGAAATTCAGCCGTTTCTCTGTCAATTTTCTCATGATCGGTTGCCATGATAACGCTATCCGCATCTTCGGATTGATGCTTGATCACCTTCATAGCCAATCCCAGGTGCGTATGAAACTTCTCGAAATCCTCGTCAACCATATTGACCGGAGAGATTAGATTGATCCAGTAGTTCGGGATGAATTGCTTCATTTCCTCATTCGGAATATTCAGCATGTCATAAAGACTTCTTGGCTCATCCCACGGTTTATCTCCAAAATGCACCACAACCGTAATGATCGGAATCAGCTTATCACCCTTCCGTAGACCTGACAGGAATTCCTCGCTGGTGAGCTTAATCCTTATCACGCCATTATCAACTGTGATCTCACCTGCTTTGGCCGCATCTTCTTTCTTATATGAACGCCTGATTTCCGCAATCTGCTTCGAGTAGCCGAGCATATCGTACAGGCCGTCTTTTACAGGCATCCCATAATGGACTTTATCCTGAAGTTCAGATCCAAGAATCACATAGATGGCGTTTTCGTCCATCATAGCGTTCCACAGCTTCAGCAGGTCTCGATACCTCTGCACCGGTACTCTGGCATGATTTCCGTATGGCACGGTCAGCTCTGTTGTATCCAATTCCTGAAGCTCATTCGCCTTAATGACAGGTTTGCCATCGTATAGCAGGAAGTTGAACAGATCGGCAAAGCACCTGGTATTGGAAAGGTACTGCTTTCCTTCAGTGTCCATCACTCCCATACGCATCCGCTCCCTGTAACAGTCTCTATCCGTATATCGGCACATCCCCAGAAAAGCTTAATCTCCGAGAAGGCACAATAATACAAATAGATTATAGCCAAAATCCGCCTCAGAAGCAACGAAAAATTCCACCTGTACGGTTGATTCTCTCTTGCACGGACCAGATACCGCAGTGTTCTCCCAAGACTGGTTTTGTTTGTTACTATGATGAGTCATCTATTTCCTGGGTTTCCGGAATCTCCAGATCGCCAGACCGATGCCGATCAGGCCAAGGGCCGTCACGATCACCCAGACCGCCGGCTGGCTCTGATCCCCTGTCTTGGGAATTTCCTGATGAGTCTTTCCGCTTGCGTTTTCTCCGCTGTTCTTCTCATTCTTCTCGATATAAGTGTTGATAACTTTGCCTTCGCTCAGCTTCATCTCAGACTTGTATCCGTTCACGGAATCCTCCGTAACAACATAATAGATCTTCTTTCCATGGCTGTAAACAGGCAGATGACGGAAAACAACGCCCTTCCAGTCTTCTTCGGCCAGCATCATCCGGCTCATCAAAGGGTGTCCGTCAGCATACAGACGCAACGTCAGATATTCCGGACGGGCGCTTTCGAAGCCCTTATCCATCCATGTTTTTTCAATGTTGTAGGTCACGGTCGCCGGTTCATGATAGTTGCTGACAATGAAGCCGGTTTCCATCGTTCCGTCAATCGTCGTTTCATAATCGGGAACCTCATCCTCTGTGACGGTGTATTGAATATCCTGCCCCTCCTTCTGCTGATCCAGCGCTTCGAAGGTTCCATGCCATTTGTACGCGTCGCTGAGCGTCAATGTTTCTCCTGTTTCTGCCCCGTCCGCCAGCAAATGAATCGTCACACTCTCCGGGCGAAGCCCATCCTGATTGTTGTGCCCATACCAGGCCTTCACAACGTCCACGCTCACCTTTCCCGGGTTATAGGTATTCGTAACCTCATAAGTGAAATCGTTGATCGAATGGGTATGATTCGAGTAGCCAGCCGTTCGGTCCTCCGTGATCGTATACGTGATTGGCACGCCTCCTTCGAAGGCAGGAAGATCCGCAAATTCAATATCACGCCACCCCACATCCTGATCGATTGTTTTATGGCGTACAACCCGGCCGTTCGCATACAGCCGGATCGTCACGGAAGCCGGCCTTGCATCATCATGTTCTGCATCGTTCCAGATCTTTCGTACCCAGATATTCCGCGTTGCGGAGGTGTGCTCATAGGGAATGCAGAAGATATTCCGATCCTGCGTAATATCCGAATGATACAGCGGCCACTGATGATACTGATCCACCGCGGCGCCGCGAACAGAGTATTCGATCAGCTCGCCATTGGAGCTCCATTTGTCCAGGCCGTCAAAACGGCCGTACCAGTGATCGTCTGCCTTGACCGTAATTTTCCTTCCGGTCGGTTCTCCGTCCTGAATCAGCTCAACCTCCACCTGATCCGGGCGGACGCTGTCGCGGTTCCCTTCATCGTGCCATTCGATCAGCACCATAACCCGGACGTGGTTCGGATCATACCGGTTGACGATCAGGCGCGGATTGCCATTCTGATCGATCCAGTCCGGGATATAATCGCTCTCCGGAGGTACATCCTCCGTCACTGTATATCGAAGCAGCTCTCCGTTCCGATATTTCGGCAAATTCCTCCAGAGATAAATCCAGTTATCCGCCGCGGTAACCGAAACAACCTTGTCCTCCGCAATAAATCCGTTATGCAGCCGATAATAAACGATTCCAGGCGGCGTTCCGCCTCCCTCCCAGAATTTTCGAACCTCAATATCGAACGTCTCTGGCACATGGCTGTTGGTGACCTCAATATTGCCGTAGTCTGTCTCTTTCCATGTAAAAGAATAGCCTCCCGGTACTGGATCTTCCTGCACGCTGTACGTATATGGCTGATCTTGTTCATCCCTCGCAGGAAGGTTCTTCCAGCTTTGCTCCCAGTGATTAGCTGGGTCCAGCAATACCGTGCTGTTCGAAACCGGTGCGCCGTTTTGCAAAAGGGTGATATGAACCGATTCCGGCCGCAGTCCATCCTGATTATCATTGTCGTTCCAGATTTTTCGAACCTCAATGTTTCGCTTTCCCGGATTATACGTATTGGTTACGATCATCACGCCGTTCTCTTCCCCGGAGCGGTATGACCTGGTGTAGTTTTCCAGTTTTTCCTCTACGACCTCGTAGCTGCTGGTATGATCCAGATCCGTGAACACCACAGGCGGATACTTGCCGGTATCATCGCGCTCCATGGTCACGCTCTGTTCCGTAACATGGTTGTCCCTGATCAGGTGAAACGTCAGCGTCGCAGGACGTTCTAATTCATGTCCTTCATCGCCTGCCCATTCCTTCTGAACGGTCAGATATCGCTCCCATTGGACCTCGATATAATGATCCCAGCTGTTTTCAACGAATTGGAAATTGTAAACCCCGTGGCCCCTGTATTCCAGGATGCCTTGCTTGTTCTCATATTTGAAATTGACTATCTCCGTGCTTCCCGGGGTCATGCCCAGCAGCTCATCCTGACTAAACGTCCGGTTTACTTCTTCTGTATCAGATCCGTCTACGCCTCCCCGGATGACAATGCTTTTGATCCTTGTCGCGGAATTGTTGTAGCCCTGTGGCCGCATCGTATAGGTAATGGTTTTGCCGACAGGAACGTTGTATTCTCCCGGCTCCAGCACTGCATCTCCGTCTTCCAGATTGTTTCTGTTCGCATCACCGCGTGGATTGCCATATTCCGTCGTCTGAATATTTCCGCCGGGGCCTGTCACGGATCGGATCCTGTGCTGAACAAGCTCCGCCAACTCCAGCTCGCTCGGGCGGGAAAACAAATAGGTTCTTACGGTTTGTTGATCGCTCGACCCGCCGGAGGATTTAATCTTCAGATGCAGGCCTTTTCTGTTGTCGACAACAGCCACAAAGCCGGACTTGTACGTGCCCGGGTCGGGATCATTCTCTGAATCCTTCGGATAGAAAAGCACCCCCCCGTCGGCTACATTATTGTAATAATCATAATGTTTTCCTCCGGGAATGTAGATTTTCTTATTGTCCGGCCCGGCAACCAGTCTGTCAGGATAGACGATGACCTGTTCACTGTAGTAATTGTTTGCGGACGCATATCCGATTGTGCTGTACCCTCCGGTCGACGAACGGAAAACATCGATATCCGTCACGGTAAACAGGAATCGTGCCGGAACCTGCTTATCCGCCTGCTGAACGTATTCGATCACCGTACCGTCCTTTTCCCTGACCTGGATATTCGCGTCGGCAATGATCCCGTAAAACTGTTTGTCACCTTTTTGTCCATTATGTCCGGTACGGAAAAGAATACCGCTGGCGATCGTAAACGCTTTCTGATTCAAATTCTGTAAGTTGGCGTCGGTTCTTAGTCGAATGTTGATATTGGAGTACGCAACCTCAACATCGACTCTTCTCCCATCCGGAAGGATGGCGGCATCCTCGATGATGAAGGAAAAAGCGATATCATTTGCGTTCAGGCCTCTTCCCAATAGTGTATTAGGATTCGAATTGGGGTTGTTCAGCTTTTTTGCATAGGACTTGCTCAGATCATATACCACGAAGATATTGGAATCCGTACCGGGCAGGTAGTTGGGAAAGCCGCTGATCATCTGTTTTTCAAAACCAGTCTGTGGATTGGGAAACCTGACAGTCAGTTTATCTCCTGGGTTTTTCATCCGCTCATAGTCAATCAGAATTGTTGCCAGCGGAGCCTGTTTCGCAAAGGTATGATCATCAGGCCCTACATAAACCCAGTCAGAATCCGCCCTGGCCATCGCCCCGGGAAGCATGACGCTCAACAGGAGCGCTATCAGGAAGCAGAAAAACGGCATCAGCTTTGGAAATTTCGTCATTTGGAATCTTTCCTTTCTTCTACGGCAGCACGGAAAAGCAAAAAAACTTTTCAACCCTGCCCCTACGGGGAACCTTTCGGTACCGGCATACGGTGCTGCTGCAGGAACTGATCAAATTTCCCGGGAGTCAGCGGCCTGGAAAAATAGAACCCCTGGATAATATCAAAGCCCATCTCCTTGAGGAGCTTATATTCCTCATCGGTTTCAACACCCTCCGCCACGCAGCGCACCTCAAGGTCCCGGGAGATGTCCAGAATCAGCTTCACCATCCGCAACCCCTTCTGGTTTCCGACCAGGTTCCGGATGAACTCCCGGTCCAGCTTCAGCACGTCGAAGGGGATTACGGACAGCATGTTCAGCGAGGAATAGCCGGAACCGAAGTCGTCCATCTCGATCCGGAAGCCCTTCTCCCGCAGCTTACCGACCACGCTCAGCAGCCGCTCGGAGTTTTCCGCGTAGGCGGATTCAGTAATCTCCAGATGGAGCAGATCCGGCGTCAGATCATATTTCCGGATCAGAGCATCAAACTCCGCGTCCAGGGTTTCGTCATAGATGTCGATATGCGACACGTTGACCGAAACCGGAAGCCGGACGCCAAACTCATCCTGCCACCGCCTGGCCTCCGCAGCCGCCTGTTCCCACACGTAGCGGTCCAGCGTCAGGATCAGGCCGTTGGCCTCGAACAGCGGAATAAAGCGATCCGGCGGAATCATGCCGAATTCCGGATGATTCCATCGAACCAGCGCCTCCGCGCTGTGCAGCTTCGGGCTTTCGCCGGTAATATCGAATTTCGGCTGGAAATAAACCTGAATTCTCTTTTCCTCCAGCGCGTCGTGCAGCTCGTGAATCAGCCGCTCCTCAAAGACAGCTTTTTCGTGCAGCTTTTGATCGTAATAGGAGATATGCCGGGTATAGTCCTGCCGGATCCTGTCGCAGGCCTTCTTGGCCCGATCGAACCACTCCTCCGGATCATCCGCCGGATTGACATCTTGATAGACACCCGCCCGGAGCCGGATCCGCTTTTCCCGGAAGGAGGCGTTCAGCCGCCGGGACATTTCCTCCAACAGGGCTTCGTAGTTGGTTTGCCGGCGGCAATAGATATAGAAGCAGTCAGAATCCGTTCTGCAGGCGATGGAATCCATCCGCGTTTTCAGCGACCGGATGATATCTGCCAGCAGCCGCAGGGACTGATTGCCGAATTCTCTTCCATAAAGCTCGTTGACGAGATGAAAGTGTTCGATATTAATGACGACGGCATCCTGATGCGGGTTTTCCAGATTCTTTTCAATCTGCCGTACATATTCAAAGAAGAAGTTTCGATTATACAGCCCGGTCAGCGGATCGTCCTGAGCCATCCGGATCAAACGCTTATCCACGGACAGATCGATGATCCTCTCGCAGCGGGCCAGAATAACCTCCGCCTGAAAGGGCGTACGGATAAAATCCGCCGCGCCGGCCCGAATGATCGGCGCCTCATGACCGTACCTGTCCATGATGGCGATGATCGGAATCCGGCTGCTGCCAGTTTCGGAATGGCGGTGCTGATAAAGGAATTCTTCTGCCTTCATATCTGGAAGATCCAGATCCAGAATGCAGAGGGAATAGCTGGACAGGCCGGAAAGCTTCCGGAGGGCTTCCCGACCACCGGTCACGTTTTCGACCTTGTATTCACTGCTGAGGATCTTCTCCAGTTCCCTTCGGTGATCTTCATGTGGGCTGATGACGAGGATGCGCCTCTTCAGCTCAATGGAATGACGAATACCTGTAATCAAAAGGGTACCTCCAGTCCTAACGGGGCAGGTCGAAAGTGAAGCAAGTGACATCGTCCAGGATTATGGTGGGAAGAAAGCTCTTGGTAAAATCTTCCTCCATATCTTTTCATATTACCACAATTTTAAACGAAAAGTCACATATAATCCAGTATTTTTGGAAAATTTAGGTATAAGATTCTTATTTTTTATTATTTTGAATACAAAAAATGCATTTCCCTCGAATGCTCAGAATCGATTGTTTCAGATTCTAACAGCCAGATTTGCTTTGCTTTGTCTTATTCGGACAAGCTGTATGTGATTGATTATTTCTTTCACCATATCTTGATTTTTATGTCTATAGCTGTTAATATATTTATAATTTGTAGAATTCGAAAGGTCAAAGGGGTTCCCCGATGGTCCTGAAGCCCGAAGTCATTTAGGAGGATGCGGTTTGAGCGCCTGGTTAGAAGTATCATCTGATCCTCGGAATGGCTCCCGCTCCTCGCAGTATGATCCGAGACCTGCAGTATCCTGTTATGGACTAAGCTTTCGCAGGAGACTGTTTTTTTTAAGACGCAGGTTGAAATTCTGAATGATGACTGGTTGATCGAGGTGAGATAAGGATGCGAATGTGCGGCGGAAATCTCATCACAAGATATGGAAATATGGAAAAATATAGAACCAAGATATTGAACGAATCATTGGTAAATGGCAATATATGGTATTGCTGCTGTGGAAATTGCTGCTCTTGATTTTGTGGGATGTTAGCAAGAACAACAATGTATCCTTGAATGGAAGGGAGCCGGGAGTATGAAGAAGAGGTTTTTAGTGCTGCTCTGCCTGATCGCGCTGATTTGTTTGGGGATGATTGGAACGGCGCTGACGGATGGAGTAGTTACTGTAACATTTTCGAATGGATTCACGAAGGATTATGATGGCTTACATGCTGCAATCGAAGATGTTGAAAATAGCAAAGAAGCAAACCCAATCTATACTCTCAGACAATCTTTCACGGTAGGACGAGAGATCGTAAAAACCGGCGGTACGCTTAATATGGAAGGCTGCAAGCTGACAATAGAGCAAAATAATTCCGTCACGTTTCAGGGCGTTAAAATCAACAACGGTACCTTTGAAGTTTTATCAGGAGCAACGCTGAACTTCAGTAGCGTGACATATGACCTCCAAGGAAAAGGGCCGATCATTGTGAACAATAAGGGAATGCTTATCGCTGATAGGTCGGAACTGCGGAACGGCAATAATACTACAACCACTACAACTATACTAAATGATAGAACGGCTTTGGAAGGAAAAGGTGGGGCTATCCATGCAAAAGCCGGAAGCTCCGTCCGCCTGACAGATTGCAAATTCCAAAATAACGTCGCCAATTACGGTGGAGCCATCTACATCTATGGCTTTTATGGTCCAAAGACGGACAGCAAGCTGACCATCGACAAATGTACTTTCACAAATAACCGAGCGGAACCGAATCAAAGTCCTCGCCGGGGCGGCGCTATCTATATCGATAATCAAAAAGCCACGATCACCGATTCCTTATTCCAAGGAAACCGTTCCCTGCATGGCGGCGGAGCCATCTATCTGATCGGCAGAAAGCAGGATGACAGAACATCAGGCGTATTGGAAGTTTATGGGACGATCTTTGAGCAGAATATCAGCGGCTACCGCGGCGGGGCCATCACCGTTTCCGAGTTCAGCAGCGCTAAATTCCTGGACAATAACGGCAGGCCGACGCAGTTCATTGGGAACGAACTGACGGAAGCCAAGGACTTCGCGGGCGGCGGTCTGTTTATTGACCGTTCCTACGTCTATATGGAGGATGTGCTGATCACGGGAAACAGCGCCCGGGATGCGGGCGGCGGCATCAGCACCTGCGGAACCGGAACCGTGGACGTCTATCCGCTGGAAGGGGCCATGATCTACGGGAACAGCGTCACCGGCAGCGGCCTGGACAGGGCGAAGGAGCTTCCAGACGTTTATTTCGCCACCAAGGATCACTATGATTACCACACCAATCAGCACGTGGATGGCCGGGATGGCTATTCCACCGTCGGGATGAAATACGAGCTGGTGGATCGGATGTTCAACGGGGGACTTCACCGCTGGACCGTCCGGAATTTCTTTTCGCACGTAGCCAGCGAAGAGTCTGATCCGGATGTCATCCGAACGGATCCGAATTTCCATTCTCTGATCGCCAAATCGGATCCAACCTTCACAAGTGGAGAATCAAAGGCGAAGGTTATTTTCAGAGGAAATAGGGCCATTACCCAGGGAGCCACCAAGCCCGTCAGCGGCGGCGCTATTGCGGATAACGGCCTGCTGGAGATCGGCAACACGCGAAATACGGACGAAGTCAAAATCCTGAAGCTCTGGGAGCTGGACGAGCCCTCCGTCCGGCCCGATCCGGAATCCCTCCTGTCCCATATTACCCTGTATGGAGCCGGTGACCGTCTGGGCACGCTGAAGGATCTGAAGGACGACGGCATTTTTGTGGAGGTGCTGACGGGGCGCGACGCGGCCAGCATCGATCCCTATTCGGATGTCGTCATGGCGGATGATATCGACCTGAGTGAGTATTATGATGAAGACAGGCAGTGGAAGCTGAAGGAAAACACCTTCTGGGTCATCATCGTCAGCGGCCTTGAAAAGCTTGCGGACAATGCCAGATACACAGTCCGGGAGGATGCCGTCGTTGACGCCAGAACCATTTCTGGAAAGGATCAGCTGGAATACACTTCCTCCGTCATCAAGGATCTGGTGCTGAAAAACACGCTGAACCTGACGTCCATCGAGGCGACGAAAGTATGGAATGATGCCGGACACGAGAACAGGCGGCCCGAAAGCATCACGATCCGCCTGCATCAGAACGGACTGGTCATCGACAGCAAAGAGGTGACGGCGGATGAGGACTGGAAGGTAACGTTTAAGGATCTGCCCATTTTTGACGAGGAAGGCACTCGGAACATCTATAACGTTTCGGAGGATCATGTCAAAAACTACACTCATCACATCGATGAGGAAACCCATACCATCACCAATACCTACAATCCCGGAAAGACGGACGTCGAGGTGGAAAAGGCCTGGCTGGACGACCACGATCAGGAGCATCTACGGCCGGCGGAAGTCGTCGTGCATCTGTATGCCAACGGCCATAACACCGGCAGAAAGCTGACGCTGAGCAGGGAAAACAGATGGTTCGGCGAGTTTGAGGCCGTGGATGAGAAGGATGCCCACGGGCATCTCATCAAATACACGATCAGGGAGGATCGCCCGGAGGGCTATAAGGCCTATGTCACCGGGGATATGGAAAAAGGCTTTGTGCTGATCAACACGACCCACGCGGACGATTCCCTGGGCCTGCCGGCGACCGGCGATCCGGCAAATCCGCTGCTCTGGGGCCTGTTGACGGGGGCTTCCCTGCTGATTCTGGCGGCCCTGATTATGCGCCTCCGGAAGCGCTGGAGAAACTGATCATCGGCATGGCAAGCGCGGTTTTCCGAAAGCGCCGGAAACATGGAACCGGCAATGTTTAGGCGAAACTGACCCCTGCAAAGGAAAACACCTGTTCTTCCCTTCCCCGGATGGACAGGCGTTTTTCTTATGCGGCGAATAATTGTTTCCGCCGGGCAGACAGGATTTTTTCCTTTTGCGGCGAATTGAATATGGGTTGTTTTTATACAAGCACTGGAAAGGACGTCCTCATGAGCGAATCCGGAAACTACGGCAAAACGAAACTGGCCTGCTATCTGGGCTTCGTGACCCAGGCGATTACCGCCAATTTTGCGCCTCTCCTGTTTCTGACTTTTTTCAGATCCTACGGCATCTCCTACGCCCAGCTGGCGCTGATTCCCCTCGTTTTCTTTCTGACCCAGCTGATCGTTGATTTTCTGAGTACCCGCTTCGTCGATCAGGTCGGATACCGAAAGTGCATGGTAGCCGCCCAGGTGGCCTCGGGCCTGGGGCTCGCGATGCTTTCCTTCCTGCCGGATCTTCTGCCCAGCCCCTTTTTCGGCATTCTGCTTTGCGTCGTGATTTACGCGATCGGGAGCGGGCTGATCGAGGTGCTCTGCAGCCCGATTATCGAAGCCTGCCCCTTTGAAAACAAGGCCGGGATGATGAGCCTGCTGCATTCCTTCTACTGCTGGGGATCCGTTGGTACCATCCTCCTGTCCACCGCCTTCTTTTCGGCCTTCGGAACGGGGAACTGGCGAATCCTCGCCTGCCTGTGGGCCCTGATTCCCCTGTATAACGTGGTCAATTTCGCGACCTGCCCCATCGAGCCCATCGTGGAAGGCGGAAAGGGCATGACCGTGGCGGAGCTGCTGAAGACGAAGATCTTCTGGGTTTTCATCCTGCTGATGGTCTGCGCCGGGGCCTCGGAGCTGTCCATGGCCCAGTGGGCCTCCGCCTTCGCCGAATCCTCCCTGGGGGTCTCCAAGGCCA
This sequence comes from Clostridia bacterium, assembly GCA_017433405.1. Taxonomy (GTDB): domain Bacteria; phylum Bacillota; class Clostridia; order Christensenellales; family Aristaeellaceae; genus Aristaeella. Next base: position 32,083 of record JAFRHH010000062.1, read on the forward strand.
CCGGGGACCTGCTGGGCGCCTGCGGCTTCGCGGTGTTTATGGGCATCAGCCGGCTGCTCTACGGCCGGTACGGGGAAAAGGTGGAGCTTTCCGGATTCATGATCGTCTCCGGCCTCCTCTGCCTCGTCAGCTATCTGCTGGCCGCCTTCGCCTCCCTGCCGGTCATGGGGCTCATCGGCTGCATGCTCTGCGGCTTTTCCGTGGGAATCATGTGGCCGGGCTCCATCAGCATCTCCTCCTCGAGGCTCCCGAAGGGCGGCACAGCCCTCTTCGCCCTGCTGGCCCTGGCGGGGGATCTTGGCGGTGCCGTCGGGCCCGCCATCGTCGGGAATATCTCCCAGCTGACGGGCCGGATTCAGTCGGGCCTTCTGGCCGGAATCGTCTTCCCCCTGCTGCTGGTGATCAGCGTATTCCTGCTGAAGAAAAGGGCAGTCAACTGAAGCGCTTCAGAGAGTCGAAGCTGTTTCGGATAGCTGAGATATTCAGACGGCTGATAATATTTATGGAAAGGAAATGATGGTTCAATGATTTCTCTGCTGCTCTCCCTGGTTGTGCTCCTTGTCGGCTTCCTGGTCTGGGGCCGGCTGACGGAAAAAATCTTTGCCCCGGACGGGCGCCAGACGCCGGCGATCGCGATTAACGACGGCGTGGACTGCGTGCCGATGAAGCCCTGGAAGGCCTTTCTGGTCCAGCTGCTGAATATCGCCGGAACAGGGCCGATCTTCGGCGCGCTGATGGGCGCCTGCTTCGGCCCGGTGGTCTTCCTGTGGATCGTGTTCGGCTCCATTCTCGGCGGCGCCGTTCACGACTATATGTCCGGCATGATCTCCTCCCGCCATCAGGGCGCTTCCATCGCGGAGCTGTCCGGCGATTATCTGGGAAACGCCGCCCGGTGGATCATGCGCGTGTTTTCCGTCGTGCTGCTGGTGCTGTGCGGAACGGTGTTCGTCACCAGTCCGGCGGGGCTCCTGGCGCGGTTTACGACGGGAACGATCAACGGCACCGTCTGGAGCGTGATCATCCTGGTCTATTACCTGCTGGCGACGCTGCTGCCGATCGATAAGCTGATCGGTAAGCTGTATCCCGTTTTCGGCGTGCTGCTGGTCCTGATGGCGGTGACCGTGATCGGGGGAATTGTCTTCTCCGGCGGGCGCTTCGTGATTCCCGAAATCAGTCTGGCCAACCTGCATCCCGAGGCGGAAACCACCCCGATCTGGCCCTTCATGTTCATCACCGTGGCCTGCGGCGCCATCTCCGGCTTCCACGCGACCCAGTCGCCGATGATCGCCAAATGCATCACCAGCGAAAAGCAGGGCCGGCCGATCTTCTACGGCGCCATGATTTCCGAGGCCGTGATCGCCCTGGTCTGGGCTGCGGCGGGCGTCGCCTTCTACGGAACGACCCAGCTTTTGACCGAAGCCCTTGGGGGCGGCGCCTCCAACGTCGTTTATGAAATCTCCACCGGCGTGCTCGGGCCCGTCGGCTCCGTCCTCGCGGTGGCAGGCGTCATCGTCTGCCCGATTACCTCCGGGGACACGGCCTTCCGGAGCGCCCGCCTGATCCTGGCGGAAACCTTCCATCTGGAACAGAAAAACATTCGGAACCGGCTGCTGGTGACCCTTCCCCTGCTGGTCGTCGGCGGACTGCTGACCTGGTACGCCACGACGAACGATAAGGGCTTCCAGACCGTCTGGCGCTATTTCTCCTGGAGCAACCAGACCCTGGCCATGGTCGCCCTCTGGGTCGCGACCGCCTATCTGCTGAAGACCGGCAAGGGACGCGTCAAAGCCCTGCTGACCGCCCTGCCTGCCACCTTCATGTCCGCCGTCAGCCTGACCTATATCCTGATGGCCGGCGAGGGCTTCGGCCTCTCCAGGGCCATCGCCTACCCTGCCGGCATCGTCTTCGCCGCGGGCCTGTTCATCCTCTTCCTGATTAAATCTTCGAAGAAAGCATAATCAAAAAATCGGAAGGGGTCATCGGAGGTTGTGGGTCATTGTTCTTCTGTCTTCTACAGCGTATTTTCATGATTCCTTCTCATCACCGAAAAGCCACGCCAGCACCTTCGGTTCATATTCCGACCAGAAAACGCCGTCGTGAATGCCCTTTGATTCATGATATTCATGGGGAATCTTTTCCTCTGTCAGGAAGCGGTGGAAGGCGCGGTTGGGCTCGATCAGGAAATCCTCCGTGCCGCAGCACAGATAGATCTCCGGAATTTTCGTTCCCGCCGCCTTCATTTTCCGGATCAGCACCTCCGGGTTGGTATCCCGGGTTTCAACGGTGCTCAGATCGCCAAAACAGCCCACATAATAGGCATAGTTCCCGAGGCCTAATTGACTGTCATCCGCCCGCGTTTTCCCGGCGATTTGATGAACGATCAGGGCGGAGGACAGGCCCGCGATTTTGCTGAAGCGGTCCGGATGCGCCAGCCCGGTATGGATGGCCCCAAAGCCGCCCATGGAGATCCCCGCGATATAGGTATCCTCCGGCTTCATGGCCAGCCCGAAGGTCTTCCGAATATAGTCCACCAGCTCGATGGCCAGCATGGTCTCATACTGATGGCCCGTCGCCTCGGCGTCGAGATAGAAGGAATTCTCCGCCGTGGCGCTGAAAACCGCCACGTTGTAATGCTCCATCAGCTCCTCCGAAACCCAGTTTTCCGCCATGCCGGTATACCCGTGGAGAATAAACAGGGATTTCATCGGCCGCTTCTGGTGGGCGTTGAGCTCCCGGGGAATGTCCGTGCGGATATCATTGGGAATGCTGGCCTGGAAGACCGTTTTCCGCGCCAGCGCCTGGGAATAGTACTGAATCTGAAAATTGGCCATCGTGTTTTTCCTCCTCTAAGAACGGTAATTCACATCTGCCTTTCTGTCCGGATGACGATTTTGGTACCGCTCCGCTGATGCGTTTGCGGACAAAATCTGTCTCGTCTGCAAAAACGATTTCGTCCGGGTGTCAACGTGACTCCTCCGGCGTTTCCTCCAGCATTTCCTCCAGGATCCGGGCGGCGTCGGCGACCAGCCGGGGGCAGGGGCGCTTCTCATAGAAGGCTTCGCCGCGCGGCTCCGGATCGCCTCCGGCGGCGTGCTGCATACCCGCCCCCGCGAGCAGCTCCCGGCAGACGATGCCGCCATGGATTTCCCGGAACCTGGCCGCGAACTCCCGAACCAGGGCATAATGCCGCTTCTTGGCCTCATAATCGCCGGGGTCGTCATAGCCCCGGGCGATGCCCAGCACCAGGGCCGCCGCGCTGACCGTCCCGCAGGTTTCCCGCAGTCTTCCCAGTCCGCCGCCAAAGGAGGAGGCCATCCGGGCGGAGGCGGCGCGGTCGATCCCGGTTACGTCCGAAAACGCGCAGAAGACAGCCTGCGCACAGTTGTATCCTTCGCGGAACAGCCGTTCCGCGAGCTTCGCGTGGTCGGTTTTGTTTTCCATTGTTACCCCTCTTCTCTGTGAACACCATGGAGACACGCTTAAACTGGCGAAGCTGCTCGTCCGTCATGGGCGGAAATAGAATCACGGCTCCAGAACGGGATCGATTTCAAAGGTGATTTCCGGATATTCCTCCCTCAGGCGGGCCTTCAGATCCCCCACTGCCTTCTCCTCATCCCCGGCGGACAGATCCGTCAGCACGAGGAAGGAGGCGGTTTCCGCTTCCGGATCATAGGAAAAGGCATAGCCCCGCTGAATCTGCGGAAGGTCCTTCATGATCGCGAGTATGCTGTCCCAGAGCCGGGCGTCCTCCGGATCGGCGATGCTGGTTCCGTATACGCCGATGGAGGTCAGCCGGACCCCGGTCTCCATCGCCTTTCGCCGGATTCTCCGAACGAGCTTCGTCGTTTCCGCGGCGGTCATCTTCTCGTCCACCTCGATGATGACGGAGCCGATGGATTTCTCTTCGCCATAGTTATGAATCGTTAGGTTAAAAGCATTCCGGACCTCGTCCTCCTGGACGATGATTCTCTTGAGCTCCCGGTAAAGCGCCGGATCGCCCTTGACGCCCAGCAGCTTATTGGCGCATTCGTGGAACATCTCCACGCCGGTCTTGATAATAAAGGCCGAGATCACCAGGGTCAGCCAGGGCTCCAGGTCAATGTTCGTTACCCGGAACAGCAGGATATTCAGCAGGATGGCGGCGGAGACGAGCGAATCCCCCATGGACTCCGTCCCCGTCATGATCAGGGCCGTCGCGCGGAAGCGCTTTCCGACTCTCCGGCAGGTCATGCCATAGATGATCTTCGCCGCCATGGAGACGGTCATCAGCACGATGACCGCCGTATTAAAGTCAGGATCGCTGGCCTCCGCCCGGATCAGCTCCAGGATCGTATCGTAGGAGGCGTGGAGGGCCATAAAGATCACGAAGGCGCTGCCGAACATGGAGCAGATATACTCCAGACGGCCATACCCGAACGGATGGTTCGCGTTGGTGCGCTTGCCCACATAATGCACCGACACGATGGACAGGACGGAGGTAATCATATCGGAAAAGCCGTTGACCGCGTCCAGAACCACGGAGCGGGAATGAATCATCTTGCCGACGACAAACTTGGCCACCGCCAGCAGCAGGTTCATGATGATCCCCGCCATATTCACCTGGATGATCGTTTTGTTCCGTTCTGATATTTGCTGTTTCATGATGCCTTTGCCGTCCGGATCAGATGCTTTCCCTCGCCTTTTGAACCGCCTCGATCACCCGGTCGCACCAGGCGTCAAACTCCGGATCCTCCACCTGGGCTTCCGGATGGACCATCAGCCAGTCGAGGGCCTTCCGAACGCCGATATGGAAGGGCACCTCTGTCCGCAGATCCGGGGACAGCCGCCTGACCTTGCTGTTATCGAACACCACCGAAACCGCCTTGTCGCCGATCAGGCTGCCCTCGAAATCGTATCCCATCTTCTTTCCCGCCGCCGCGAGGAATTCGGAGGAGACGTGCACCGCGTTCAGCTTCACCCCCAGGGCGTCGGCGATGGTCTGATAGATCTGGTTCCAGGTCAGCACCTCGTCCCCCGTGATATGGAAGGCTTCGCCGATGGCGTGCCGGTTGCCCATCAGGCCGATAAAGCCCGTGGCAAAGTCGGAATTCCAGGTCAGATGCCACAGGGAGGTTCCGTCCCCATGGATAATGACCGGCTTCCCGTCCATCATGCGGCGGATTACCTGCCAGAAGCCCTTGTCGCCATGAACGCCCAGGGGAACGTTCCGCTCGTCATAGGTGTGGCTGGGGCGCACGATCGTGATCGGGAAGCCTTCCTCCCGGTATTTCCTCATCAGGAATTCCTCGCTGGCGATCTTGTTCCGGCTGTATTCCCAGTGGGGATTGGCCAGGGTCGTTCCCTCGGTAATCACATAGCCGGCCGCCGGCTTATGATAGGCGGAAGCGGAGCTGATATAGATATACTGCCGGGTCTTTCCCTTAAAGAGACGGTAGTCCCGCTCCACCTGCTCCGGCAGGAAGCCGATGAACTCGCAGACCGTATCGAAGCAGCAGTCCTTCAGAAGCTCCGCGGCCTCCGCCTCCCTGCTGATGTCCGCGGTCATCGTATGAATCCCCTCCGGGAGCTCCGCCGTCCGGTTTCCGCGGTTCAGCACCCAGACCTCCCATTCCTTCATCGCCGCCAGTTTCCGGATGATTCCCATGCTGATGGTGCCGGTTCCGCCGATAAATAACGCTTTCATCGCTAGAATCCTCTCTTTTCCCTGAAGATATTCCGATTGTACCATACGGAAACAGACCCGTCAATTTTCAAATTCTCGCCGCCGCCCACGGCTGGACAGACAGCCTCCACAATTGTCCGTAATTGGGAAAACTCAAAAAAAAGAACCCCGGAAGCTCTTGTTTGCAAGCTTCCGGGGACGTATGCCCGGCAGGATTCGAACCTGTGACCTTCAGAGTCGGAGTCTGACACTCTATCCAGCTGAGCTACGGGCACTCAACGGGAGTGATTATATCCCCTTCTGAAGGAATTGTCAAGAACAAGTTTTGGAAACCGGACGGGGCTCAGGCGTCGATCGTCGAAATGGTGAGCGTCGTCTCCTCGAGGACGTCCAGGAGCACCCGCACGGTATCGAGGCTGGTAAACAGTGTCGCCCCGAACTCCGTCGCGCAGCGGCGGATCTGCAGCCCGTCGCTGACCGAATCCGCCTCCCCGATCTCCCGGGTGTTGATGATGTAGGCGACGTGACCGGCCCGGATGCTGTCCTCGATCTCCGGGCTGCCCTGGCTGATCTTCTTCACCGCGTGGGTCCGGATTCCGTGCTCCTTCAGGAATCGCGCCGTTCCCCGGGTCGCCTCGATATTGAAGCCCAGGTTATAGAAGCGGCGGATCAGCGGCAGCGCCTCCTCCTTATCCCGGTCGGCGATCGTCGCCAGCACCGTTCCGTAGTTCCGCAGCTGGGTGCCCGCAGCCTGCAGCGCCTTATACAGCGCCCGGTTCAGCCGGTCGTCGTAGCCAATGGCCTCGCCGGTGGATTTCATCTCCGGGCTCAGATAGGCGTCCAGCCCCCGGATCTTTCCGAAGGAGAACACCGGAACCTTGACGTAATACCGCTTCTTTTCCTCCGGATACAGGTCGAAGAAGCCCTGCTCCTTGAGGCTCTTTCCGAGGATGACCTCCGTCGCGATGTCCGCGAGGGGGTAGCCGGTGGCCTTGCTGAGGAAGGGCACGGTCCGGGAGGAGCGGGGGTTCACCTCGATGATATAGACATCCTCCTTTTCGTCGACGATGAACTGGATGTTATACAGCCCGCGGATCCCGATGCCCAGGCCCAGCTTCTTCGCGTACTGCAGGATAATTCCCTTGACCCGGTTCGAAATTGAGAAGGAGGGATAGACGGAGATGCTGTCCCCGCTGTGAATGCCGGTCCGCTCGACCAGCTCCATGATCCCCGGCACGAAAACGTCCCGGCCGTCGCAGATGGCGTCGACCTCGACCTCCTTGCCGCGGATATATTTGTCCACCAGCACCGGCTTATCCGCGTCCAGCGCCACCGCGCCCTGGAGATAGCGGCGCAGCTGCTCCTCGCTGCCGACGATCTGCATGGCCCGGCCGCCCAGCACGAAGCTGGGGCGAACCAGCACGGGATAGCCGATCTCCTCCGCCGCCCTGATGCCGTCCTCGATCCGGGTGACGGCCCGGCCCTTCGGCTGGGGAATCTCCAGCTGCTCGAGGATCTTCTCGAAGCTGTCCCGGTTCTCCGCCCGCTCGATGGCCTCGCAGTCGGTTCCGATAATCTTCACCCCGCGGTCCATCAGGGGCTGGGCGAGATTGATGGCCGTCTGGCCGCCGAGGGAGGCGATAACCCCCTCCGGCTTTTCGAAATCGATCACCGCCATGACGTCCTCCGGGGTCAGCGGCTCAAAATAGAGCTTGTCCGCCGTCGTATAATCCGTCGAGACGGTCTCGGGATTGTTGTTGATAATAATTGCTTCAAAGCCGGCCCGCCGGATCGTCTGAACCGCGTGGACGGTGGAATAGTCGAACTCGACCCCCTGGCCGATCCGGATCGGCCCCGCGCCGAGGACGACGATCTTCCGCTTCTCCGTCAGAATCGAATCGTTCTTCCCCTGGTAGCTGGAATAGAGATACGGGATATATTTCCCGGTATGCAGCGTATCCACCATCCGGAAGACCGGCAGGATTCCCTGCTCCTTCCGGAGGCTGTAAACCGCCAGCTCGGACGTATTCCACTGCCTGCCGACTTCCGCGTCGGAGAAGCCCATCCGCTTCGCCTCCCGGAGGAGCTCCAGATCTCCCGGGGCGGCCTGCAGGCGTCTTTCCATGGCCGCGATCTTTCCGAGGCTTTCGAGGAACAGCTCCGTGATCTGGGTTTTTGCATGGACGCTTTCGACGCTCTCGCCCCGGCGGATCAGCTCCATCACGGCGAAGAGCGTGTCCGCCCGGAATTCCGTTACATAGTCCCGGAGAGCCTCCGTTTCCATTTCCGTAAAGCGGGAGAGCCGCAGATGGTCGCAGCCCGTCTCCAGGCTGCGGACGCTCTTGAGCATGCACTCCTCCAGGGTGCTCCCGATTCCCATGACCTCGCCGGTAGCCTTCATCTGGGTGCCGAGCACGGTGCTGGCCTGGGTAAACTTATCGAAGGGGAAGCGCGGGAACTTCGCGACGATATAATCCAGTGACGGCTCCGTCGCCGCCGTGCCGCCGGCGACCGGAATCTCCTCCAGCCGCATGCCCAGGGCAACCTTCGCCGTGACCCGGGCGATGGGATAGCCGCTGGCCTTGCTGGCCAGCGCGGAGGAGCGGCTGACCCGCGGATTGACCTCGATCAGGAAATACTCCCCGTTGCGGGGGTTCAGGGCGAACTGAACATTGCAGCCGCCCTCGATTTTCAGCGCCCGGATAATCCGCAGGGCGCTCTTCTCCAGCATTTTGGCTTCCGCCTCGCTCAGGCTCAGGATCGGCGCCACGACGACGCTGTCCCCGGTATGCACGCCGACGGGATCCACGTTCTCCATGCCGCAGATGGTAATAGCCCGGTCGCTGCCGTCCCGCATGACCTCGAACTCAATTTCCTTATAGCCCCGGACGCTCTTTTCCACGAGCACCTGGTGCACGGGGCTGAGCCGGAAGGCGTTGGTCCCGATCTCCGTAAGCTCCGCCTCGTTTTCGGCGAAGCCGCCGCCGGTTCCGCCCAGGGTAAAGGCCGGCCGCAGCACCACGGGATAACCGATTTCCTTCGCCGCTGCGAGGGCCTCCTCGAGGCTGTAGGTAATCCGGGAAGGAATCACCGGCTCGCCGATGCTCTGGCAGAGCTCCTTGAACTTTTCCCGGTCCTCCGCCTTCTCGATGCTTTCACTGCTCGTTCCCAGCAGCTCAACGCCGCATTCGCGAAGCACGCCCTTCTTTTCCAGCTGCATCGCCAGGTTCAGGCCGGTCTGGCCGCCGATGCCCGGCACGATGGCGTCCGGCCGCTCGTAGCGGAGGATCCGCGCGATGTATTCCAGCGTCAGCGGCTCCATATAGACCTTGTCGGCGATCGAGGTATCCGTCATAATCGTCGCGGGGTTCGAGTTGCACAGCACAACCTCGTATCCCTCTTCCCGGAGCGCCAGGCACGCCTGGGTTCCTGCGTAGTCGAATTCCGCAGCCTGGCCAATCACGATGGGGCCGCTTCCGATGATGAGCACCTTCCTGATATCCGTCCGCTTCGCCATACTGGTCTCCTTCCGTAAAAAAAGCTCCGCCGATCAGGTCGGCAGAGCCCGGATTGCGCGCAAAAAGCAGCGTCCGAATCTTGCCGACATCTCTGTATCGACTTAAAGATCGGTACCGCAGTGTTTTTTACCATATTCGCGGAGCCCTGTCAAGCGGAAAATCGTGGATTTGTTATGCTTGAACTTTCCCCTCCTCTCCGATACAATGGAAGCGGAAAGGGGGTTCCCCATGGGCCTGAAGCGTTTTTTCGGCACCAGAACGTTTTATAAGGACGTCCTGAAGCTTTTAATTCCCATTATGATCCAGCAGTTTATCTCCTCCTTCGTCTCCCTGCTCGACAACGTCATGGTGGGCAGCCTCGGGACGGAGGCGATTTCCGCCGCCTCCATCGCCAATACCGTTCTGAGCATTCATATGCTGGCCATTTTCGGCGGGCTCAGCGGACCCGGTATCTTCGGCGCCCAGTTCTTCGGAAAAGGCGATATGGAAGGGTTTCGTCACACCTTCCGCTTTAAGGTGATCTTCGGCCTGGCGATAACCCTGCTGGCCATCGGCGTTTACCTGCTCTTCGGGGAAGGGTTTATCCACGCCTTCCTGCGGGGGGATGCGAACGGCGGTGATCTGGCGAAAACCCTGGCGGATGGAACGGGCTACCTGCGGGTGATGCTGATCGGGCTGATTCCCTTTACCGCGGTTCAGATCTACGCCGGAACCCTCCGGGAGGCCGGGGAGACCCGGGCTCCCATGGTCGCCGGGATTATCGCCATCGCCACCAATCTGTTTCTGAACTGGGTCCTGATCTTCGGACATCTCGGGGCGCCGGCCCTCGGGGTTCGGGGTGCCGCCATCGCGACGGTGATCTCCCGGTTCGTCGAGATGGGGATCGTCATCATCCATGCCCACCGGCATACGGAGCACTACCCCTTCATGGTCGGCGCCTTCGATCAGCTGACGATTCCCGGGAAGCTGGTGCTCCGGATCAGCCGGATGAGCGCGCCCCTGCTGCTCAATGAAATTCTCTGGTCCCTGGCCATGACCTTTATCAATCAGTTCTATTCTTCCCGGGGGCTCAACGCCGTCGCCGCCCTGAATATTACCGGAACCGCGTGGAACCTGTTCTGCGTGATCATGTTCGCCATGGGAAGCGCCATCGCCATCATGGTCGGCCAGCAGCTGGGCGCGGGTAAGATTCCGGAAGCCCGGGATACTGCCAACAAGCTGATTGTGCTGAACGAGATCATCCATGTTCTCATCGGCGGCGTCATGATTCTCGCCGCGCCGCTGGTTCCGCGGATGTACAACATCAGCGGGGAGGTTCGGGAGATTACGCGCCAGCTGCTCATCATCGCCGGGCTTTCCCTGCCCCTTCACGCCTTCGCCCACGCGACGTATTTTACCATTCGGTCCGGCGGGCGGACGGTGATTACCTTCTTCTTCGACTCGGTTTATTCCTGGGCGATTACCGTATTCCTGGCCTTTGCCCTGACCCGGTGGACCGACTGGAACATCGTTCAGATCTATGCCTGCGTCCAGTTTATCGATATCATTAAGCTCGTCATCGGGCTTTTCATGCTGAAGTCCGATTTCTGGGCCCGGAGCGTGGTCCGGGATGTGTGATTAATGGACGGATATGCCAGGGTCATATATTTCATCCGGACAAAGAGCCTGTCCCTATTTTGAACCGCCCTCCCGCGGGGAGGATGGTTTTGCCGGGCTGTTTCTTTTTATCCTCTGTAAAACCCGGTATCGGTATCTCTGGCCCACATCTCATACATTTCCATGTAGTATAGCGTCTCAATGGTTTTTTAAACTAATTATACCAAATTTGCGAATTAAATGTTGACAGTATACCAAATACATGCTAAAATAAGTATGTCAATTTTAGCATGGTTGGAGGTGTCAACATGTCGATCACGAAATCGTACAATCACAGGACGAAAACCACGTATGCGTATGAGACAACGTATGAGTGGGATCCCTCCCAGCAGAAACGAGTCCAGCGAAAGCACTGTATTGGACAGTTCGATCCGGAAACAGGCGAAATCATACCGAATGGGAAACGCGGACGGCCAAATGGAAGCACCAGTGCTATCCGGGATGAACAGTTATTACAGCAGAAAGAGGTGGTCAACCAAACAAAAGGAATCAGTGAACTGAATAGCAGGCTTGGACTGATCGAGCAAACGCTGGAAACACTCATCAAGGAGATACACGGTCTGAAAGCACAGACCGAGGAA
>JAFRHH010000063.1 GCA_017433405.1 Clostridia bacterium
AACCTACAGCCGGCCGACGGTCGAGAATCCCTACGCGCGCTATACCTCCGGCGGGGAGGAGGACGCGAAGTACACGGCCTCCTATAAGCCGCAGGAAACGCCCCAGACCACCGGAAGACGGAGGACCCGGAGCGCCAGAAATCAGAATAACGATGACATTGACGCGGAATTCTGATCAGCGGACGGATACAAACGGGCCATTAAGGGAAGAAAAATGACCGGAGAGCGGAAGGTGCGGAAACGCACCTTCCGTTTGCTTTTCGGAAACGAAAATGATATGATAGGAGCAAACCGGGGAGGAAAAGAACGATGACGAATCGGAAAGCGGACCGGAAGAAAAAGGCGACGCAGATTGCGGCGCTGGTGATTGCGGGAATTATGGGACTGAGCGTGCTGCTGGCAGCCGTGATCCACTGAGGAGACTGGAAATGAAGCGAAACCGCAGGGGCATTTCCTTCGGAACGGTCTTCATGCTGTGTCTGACGGTGATCGCCGTGGGCGGAAGCGCCTTCGTGTTTTCGCGGCTGTCCGGGGGCGGGACGGTGGATCTCGGCCGGGTCGCCGGCGCGCTTCAGCTTGGAACCGGGGAAAAGCAGGAGATCGAGGATATACGGATCCGGCAGGAGTCCTCCGCCGCGGATTCGGGCGGCGGAGGGCAGGAAACCAAAACCGCGCCCCGGGTGACCGCCTCGCCGCGGCAGCCGTCCGCGGACGGCGCGACAGGGCTCCGGGACGGGGTTCGGAGGGCGGAGCTGACCTTTGGGGGGACGGCGGCGATCGAGACGGAGATCCGGCGGAGCTGCTATTACAACGATACAAAGAAATATGATTTTTCCGACCTGCTGAGCCCGCTGCGGGGAGTGTTTCAGGCGGACTGGAGCTGCTTTTTTCTGGAAAACATCCTGAGCGACGATTACAAGGTCAATGCGACCATCGTGCCGACGGAGGCGGCGAAGCTTGTGACGGGGGCCGGGGTTTCGGCCGCCGCCTGCGGCTTCCCCGGCATCTATGACAAGGGGTCCGCGGGCCTTGCGTCCACGCGGAAGGCTCTCGAGGATCAGGGGGTCACCGCCCTGGGCATCAGCGAGGACAGCGCCTGGGCCGAGGTGAACGGCATCAGCCTTTATATCCGTCAGTATACCGGCACGATGAGCGCCTCGGCCCGGAAGAGCCTGGCCAAAAACGGGGAGGAATATGCCGTGCCGGCGGCGGACATCGGGCAGATCCGGGCGGATCTGACGGAGGCCCGGTCCGAGGCGGACGTGGTGATCGTCCTGGTTCACTGGGGAAAGGACGGAAAGAATCCGGACAGGGCCCAGCAGGAGCTGGCCCGCCAGATCGCGGAAGCTGGCGCGGATATTATCATCGGATCGGGAAGCCGCCTTCCCCAGGCGGCGGAGCTGATCACCGTTACCGGGGAAAGCGGGGAAAGCCACACGGCGCTGTGTGCCTACAGCCTGGGAACGCTGATCAGCGACAACCGGAAGAACGCGAAGCGGCTCGGAAGCTACCTGGTGCACGCGTCGATCGAAAAGGGCGAGGGGAAGGCGAAGATCACCGGGATGAGCTATACCCCCGTCTACGCCTGGCGATACAGACAGGACGGAAAATACTTTTACCGCTGCGTTCCCATCGACGGGACGGCGCCGGACGGCATGGACAGCGAGCAGATGAAGACCATGGAGAAGGCGGGGAACGCCGTGGCGGACGCGCTGAACGGATCCCCGCTGATGATCCGTTCGGCGAACGGAGGCGGAAGGTGACCAACGCGCTGCGGGAAGAGCTGAAGGCGCTGCTGGCCCCGGAGGGCGGGGCGCGGCGGCCCGGGCTGAAGCGAAGCCGCCGGGAGGACAGCCTTTACGCCACGGATCTGCCGGCGGTTAACCCGGAGGCGGTGGCGGGCTTTATGGCCCGGGCGGCGGAAGCCGGATGGCGGGCGCGGCGCGAGGACGGATGGATCGAGCTGGATCGGGAAATCCGGAGGCCGCCGGCGGGCTGGCGTCCGGGGCCGGGTAGCCCGGAGGCGGAATGCTGCCTGAGCCTGATGGCGCGGCACGGGGCGGATTCCACCGAAGAGGCGGAGCGGGCGGCCGCGAGAACGATCCGGCGGCTGATTCGGGCCGGGGAGGCCGGCGGCTCCGAATGGGAGGCGGCGCTCCGGACGCTGCACGGAGAATGGGCCGCCCGGCTGCGGGAAGGAAAGGGCCTGACCCCTGTGGCGCGGGCGTTTCTGACGGAAGAGGAGGGGGAATCCCATGCTGATTGATCATATCGGACACGCGGAATTTCTGATTGAGACCGGGAGCGGATTCCGGATCGTGATCGATCCCTATGACCGGAGCTGCGGCTATCCTGTCCGGCCCATCCGGGCGGACGCGGCCCTGGTTTCCCACCATCATCATGACCACGACGCGGTGGAACTGCTGGAGGGAAACCCGCGGGTCATCGACGCGGCAGGGGAGTATACGCTGGAAAGCGGGCTTCAGGTGACGGCGGTGCTGGGGGATCACGATGACGCCCGGGGAGAAAAGCGGGGAAAGACCCTGCATTTTCTGATCGAAACGGAGGGGCTCCGGGTAGTTCATCTCGGGGATCTGGGCTGCGGGCTGCCGCCGGAGCACGCGAAGACGCTGCGGCGGCCGGATGTGCTGATGATTCCCGTGGGGGGCTATTATACCATCGACGCGAAGGCGGCCAGGGAAACGGCGGAGGAGCTGGAGGCCGGGACGATTCTGCCGATGCACTATAAAACCCGGTATACGGCGGACTGGCCGATCAGCGGGCCGGAGGAGTTCCTGAAGCTCTATGAGGGAGCGGACATCCGAAGGGACGGCGAAGTGCTGCGGATTACCCGGGGGGACCGGAGCTGTCAGCCGAAGGTGTTCCTGTTTAAACAGGGATAACGGCGGGCCGGCTCATCCGCCGGGCATCCCCTTGTTCCGCCGGCCCGGTTTATGATATACTGAGCTGAGCGAACCCGGAACACGGGGACTGTTGAAAATTTCAATCAGGAAGCGAATCAACTGAAGACTGATAAGGAGGTCACCTGTCATGTTTGGAAGCCGTACCAAGGAATTATCCTCTCTTCTGACGAATACGAAGCTGGATCTGGAGAAGATGACGGAGGAGAAGAACCGGCTGGAGAAGGAGCTCGGGGAGGCGAAGGCCGAGCTGAAGGAGCTGAAGGATCTGATCGGCGATTCCGATATCCGGACCCTGGAGGAAAAGGCGAAGGCGACCATCGCGGAGTATGAGGGGCTGAAGGAGCTCTACAACACCAAGATCCGAACCTTTGAGGACGCGAAGATCGAGGAGGAGCAGAACTTTGCCAGGGAATCCGCCCTGAAGCGGCACGCCCTGGAGAACGAGATTGCCGCGAACCGCAAAAACAATGAGGAGTTCGTCACCTCGACGGTGGGGTCCTTTACGGAAACCTACAACTATTATCTGAATCAGATCAAGGTGCTGATGGACGCCCTGGGGCATGTGGCGCAGCAGACCGGGCAGACCCTGTTTGAAGGGGACACGGAAAACCTGAAGGCCAACTTCAGCCAGCAGCTGGCGGACGCCCTCAAGAGCGGAACCGATAAGCTGGAGGGGGACGAGGGCGAGCTGATCGTCATCGGCGCCAGCGAGGGAGACATGGACATGCTGGAAGTCCGAGCCCTGGAGCCGGACGCGGAAGGTGCCGGGACGGAAAAAACCGGGGACAGCGCCTTCGATGACGCGGAGAAGGCGGACGCAGCTTCCGGGAAAGATCCGGGCGCGGAGCATGAAGCCGACGAAGCGGCGGATGAAGCGGTCATGGCGGTCGATGCCGCCGCGGAGGAAGCCTGGCTGGCGGAGCAGAAGAGCGAAGACGATCCGGAAAACAGGCCGGAAGACTGAGACGGATTCTGTCCGCGAATCGCGTTAGCGTGAGCGGCAACAGAATCGTCATCCGTCGCAGAATGGCAGACGTGAACTGCCGTTCACAGAGGAGACAGAAAAGAAAAACGGAAGCAGAAGAGCTGGGCGTGGCGGTTCCCCGGAGAAATCCGGGGCTTCTGTTTATCCCGCCGCAGAATGTCAGACGTGAACTGACTTTCACAGAGGAGACAGATTTTGTCCGCGAACGCGTCAGCGAAGCGGCTGCAAAATCGTCATCCGGTCAGAACAGCAAACGTGAACTGACGCTTGCAGAGGAGACAGATTTTGTCCGCGAACGCGTCAGCGAAGCGGCTGCAAAATCGTCATCCGGTCAGAACAACAAACGTGAACTGACGCTTGCAGAGGAGAACGCATGGAGAGGTCAAAGAGCCGGTCGGTCCTGGATATTTTTGCGCTGGTTATCGCCGTTCTGATGGTTTATCTGATCGTGCTTTCCGGCCTCGGGCTCTCCCTGACGGCCCACAGCCCCTATGACAGCTATACCCTGCAGGCGATGTCCTGGCGGGAGGGGCGGACGACGGTGGACCAGGCCACCCACAGCTGGCTTGAGCTGGCCCTTTTCGACAATGAATACTATGTCAGCTTTCCGCCCTTTCCCTCCGTCGTCATGCTGCCGCTGACGTGGATCCATGGGGAAAAAACGCCGACGCTGCTGGTGAACCTGATCATGCTGCTGATGACCGCCGGCTTCGGCTTCGCGCTGCTGGAGCGGATGGGAATTGAGCGGGGAAAGGCGGCGGTGCTGGCCTTCTTCTATGTCTGCGGATGCAATCTCTGGATCATCATGCTGCGGGGCGGCGTATGGTATACCGCTCAGGGGATGAGCATGCTGCTGACGACGATTTTCTTTTTCGGCGTGACAGCGCGGCCGGGACGGCCGGGAAACCGCGACGGGGCGGAGGGAACCGGAAGGCCGGGGAGCCGCGACAGGGCGGAGGGAACCGGAAGGCCGGGGAGCCGCGACGGAGCGGAGGCGCCGGGAGGATGGGGAAGCGGCGGCATGGCGGCGGGGCTGATCTGCATCGCGCTGGCCGTCGGATGCCGGCCTTTTCAGGCGATCTATGTTCCCTACGGGCTTTATCAGCTGTACCGATTCCGGCACCGGCAGGGGGAAGGCTTTTTTTCCACCTGCCTCCGGATGATCCCCTTTGTGATCGTGCCCCTGATCATCGCGGGCGCCTACGGATGGTATAACGCGCTGCGGTTTGGAAATCCGCTGGAGTTCGGACATAACTATCTGCCGGAGTTCACCCGGGAAGGGAATACGCAGTTTTCCACGGCCCACTGGCTCCACAACCTGCAGAATATCCTGCGGATGCCGAAGCTCGTAAACGGGGTGCTGACC
>JAFRHH010000064.1 GCA_017433405.1 Clostridia bacterium
ATCGAGGAAGTCAGCGTTTCATCCAAGCTCCATGCAAGGCGCTGGACAACCGAACTGACGGAACGTGACAAAATGTTCATCAGGAAACTGGGAATGCAAACGCGCTGATTATTGAGTACTGATTATCCGACTTTTGGGTTCAGAAAGCAAAAAAGGAAATCATTCTGATTGATGGATACGTTGATGTCGATACTCTGAATATATTGGCCAAGAAAAATATTGGTGTCGATGTAAAAATATACACTTACGCAAGCGCAAAACTGACCAATACCGATGTTGCCAATTTCAACGCACAGTACCCAACACTGACAGTGAATAAAACGCAGGTGTTCCATGATCGGTTCATCATTCTTGATGGCAGCACTGCATATCATATAGGTGCGTCCATCAAGGACGCAGGAAAAAAGTGCTTTGGGATTTCATTGATGACAGATTCGGGACTGGTGACAGAATTGCTGAACAGGCTGAAGACTGTGTGACATTCTTTTCAATTCTGTATCTTTTACGTAACATAGCACGCTAGGGGGCCATCACGTTGACATATGAGAACTGCACACTGGGCAGCCTTCTGAGCGTCCCGGAAATAAGCAGGATTGCAAAAGATGCGATCCGAAACAGGGATCTGAGTCAGGAAGATCTGTGGAATAAAACGCTGAAACAGCTCCGGGAAGAGCACATCTTTTCCGGCAATATCAGTCAGGGGATAGATCGTCTTTATAAAGCGGCCCGAACCGGAGACTGGTACTATTCGCTGTACAGCGGCGAAGAATGCGAGGAAGATAAAGCTCGAAAGGGAATCAGCCTGGTCTGGTTTCCATCCGATGATCCGAAAGCGAATGAAAGGCTGTTTATCCTTCTCGTCCCCGGAGGAGGCTTTGTGAACGTCTGGAATCTGACGGAAGGCTGGCCGATTGCATCGGAGTTTAACAGCTATGGTTATCATGCGTTCATTCTGACCTATCAGGTGACAGGAGAAAGTAAACTGTTGGAGAAGGATCTGGAGGATTTTGCGCGGGCTCTGCGTCTGATCCGGAAAGAAGCACAGCATTTCCACGTGCGTCCGGACCATTACATCACCTGCGGCTTTTCCGCCGGTGGATACCTGATCAGCCTGTGGAATACAGAGAAGGGATACCCTTCCTTCGGCCTGCCCAAACCCAGAGCCAGCTTCCCGGTATATCCGTTTATCAGCCTGAAACTTGATGTCTCCGGCGATACCCCGGAAATGGATACGGATTTCAGCTAATTGGGGGCCAAGCAGGAACGTAAAACTTCCAAAACATGCGACCGGAGGAATACCAATGAGAGAGCTGTTTGATCAGTTTGAAGAACTGAGTGTGAAGGCGCAGGAACTACTAGAAAAAGGCATCGGGCAAATGCGAGATGGTTTTGCGCCAGATCCCGACTTATGCCAGGATATGATGCCTGGTCTCTGTTACCCGGCGCTGCCGATGAAGGAGGCAATTTCCAGGATCACATCCTCCCGCACTTTTCCGTCCCGCGCGTACACCGCGGAGCCTTCCGCCTTTTCACCGGGAACAAAGGCATGGGTCAGTCCGGGACAGGAAACAAGGCGCCAGTTCTCTTTGTCTCCAAAGGTGGATTTCCAGATTTCGAAGTCTTCCATCGTGACCTGGTAGTCTTCTTCTCCCTGCAAAAGCAGGACAGGTTCCGTGATTTCCCCTGCCGCCTCGAGGATGTCATACGCTGCCAGCCACTTCCAGTACGCGGAGTAAACGCCCGCGATCCGGTCATCCTCTGCCAGGGAATCCAGGTCCTGCAGTTTGTCCAGTTCGCTGAACAGCGCGTCCTTTTCAGCCTGCTGCTCCGCGCTGATCCCGGGCAGCAGCGAATACAGGAAATTGTACTGTTCCCGCATCAGCACGTCGAGCGGCCGAGGAGAAGCGGCCATCATGATATATCCGCGGGCCTTCACCGGCGCCTGCCTCAGTTCCCGGGCAATCGCGGGAACCGCGTTGCCGCCGAGGCTGTGGCCCAGTACAAAGATCCGGTCCGGATCAATCCTGTCCTGCCCGGCCAGCAGCCGGACAGCATTCACGGCGTCCTCAAGGTATTCGTCTTTCAGCGTGACATCTTTTTTCGCCGCCAGTTCATTTCCGTATACATAGCTCCGCTTGTCAAAGCGGTACACGGCGATCCCCTGTGCCGCCAGGCCTCCGGCGATATCCCGGAAGGGTTTCAGGCTGCCGACCGTCCCATCCATGTCGCTGGGGCCTGATCCCTGCAGCAG
Source organism: Clostridia bacterium (assembly GCA_017433405.1). Classification (GTDB taxonomy): domain Bacteria; phylum Bacillota; class Clostridia; order Christensenellales; family Aristaeellaceae; genus Aristaeella. The sequence continues at coordinate 2,252 of JAFRHH010000064.1, forward strand.
GATCACTGCCGGGAAGGGGCCTTCCCCCTTTGGCATCGTCAGGATCCCGGGCAGTTCCCCGGGAAGCGGCACCGGAAGGGCCAGTTCAATGTTTTCAAAGGCGTCAGGTCCGGCCTCCGCCTCTTCCGGCTTTCCGCTGTAGGTTCCTGTCTGGAGTCCCGCGATCATGCCGTCCTGGACAATGAGGACCAGATCAACCGCCATGGCCGGAAATATGCAGGGAATATAGAACGCCCTGTATTTTTGTATTTCTCCTTCATAGGCGGGGCGGATCTCCTCAACGGTACCGAGGTCTGCCATCTGTTTTGCCAGTCCGGCGATTCCGCCCAGCCGGGCAGCGGCGGCTTCCATCTGCGGGGACATTGCCCACCGGCCTTCCAGTTCCTCAGGATGCTTTCCGAGGAAAACGGCAATCCATTCGTCCGCGTCCGCGGGATTTTCCATTTTCCGCTTTTCCTGTTCCGCGGCCGCTGTACAGACGGCGCACAGTGCCATCATCAGGGCCAGGAGAAGGGAAAGGCATTTCGTGTGTCTGTTCATCATCTGTCAGTCCTCCGTCCTGCTGCCTTCCGGGGTCAGCACTTTTTTCTGCCAGCTTTTTTTCCCGCATTCCGGGCATTTCATGTATCTCGTCCGCCCCATGTGCATGGCAAGGTTTACCTGCCGGTAGGTGGGAACATATCTGTGGCCGCAGACCCGGCATTCATAGTATCCGGCCTTCTGCTCGATGCCCACAGCGATAAAGGCCACTGAAAAGATCGCCGCGAAAGCGAGTACGACCAGTACAATCCGCAGCCAGTCCGGCATCCCTGCAAACGCGGCCGTAAACACCATGGCCAGTCCGGCAAGGATGGCGGGAAACGTAATCAGGTATTCCGTCCTGAGCAGCAGCCTGTTCTTTTCTTCAACCTCCCGTTTCATGGCCAGCAGGTTTTTTTCCGCCTGTCTGTCATATCCTTCTGACATAATTCTTTCGCCCGACAGGAGCTCGTTGACATTGATATGAAGCAGCCCGCACAATTCCAGCATAATCCCGGAATCGGGAAGGGACCTGCCGGTCTCCCATTTGGATACTGCCCGGTCCGTGATGCCGAGCTTCTCGGCCAGGACGGCCTGGGTCATTCCCTGTTCCTTCCTGCAGGACGCGATGAACTGTCCGATTTTGACCTGATCCATATCGGGCACCTCCTTTCGGCGTTTACCGTAACTCCCCGGAAGCGGAATGAACAGGAACCGGTGGTTGACAGGACTGAAGTTCCTTGTTTTCCGGGGACTCAACCCATGGTTGGGCTGCTTTTTTTCATGGTGCTATTTTCTGATATAGCTCTGGTTCCGGCTGGTGGGTTTGTCCGGAACGCTCATGATAATCAGTGATCTTTCCAGGGCGGGGATCAGATACAGTTTGCGGAAGTTCTCCCGGGATTTCAGCTCCAGCTTCCGCATACCTTATCGTCATTTCAGTCCCGCCCGGCTGCCCGTCGTAGGCGGCCAGCAGCATATCAGCGTTATCCACAAGATAACGGTTCCGGGCAAACATGCAGGATTTCGTGTACTGATGCCCCGTTGCCGTGACGATGTCCGCACGGTCGAGCAAAGTATCATTCCTGCGGTTTGCGATAGAAGCGGCCCGTGAGGGAATCCGTCCGCTGGGCGTTGATAAAGGCGTGAGGATCCTTTTTGAGCGTTTCCCGCACGACGTTCCGCACTTCGTCCGCGGAGACCACCGTATAGATCATGGAGCGGGGCTCATTTCGGAACAGGCCTTCGCCGCGGAACAGCGTCGCGCCGTGATGGGTCTTGTCGCGAATAATCCCGTAGATGTCCTCCGGCTTGTCCGTCACGATCCACAGGGTTCTGTGCTGATATCTGCGATAAAGCGTGTGCAGCGCCTGGGTCGTTACATACTGAAAGATCATCGAATAAAGCGCTCTTTCCCATCCGAAGATGGCGCCGGCGACCGACAGCATGACCACGTTGCCCGCCAGGATCAGCGGAAAGGCGTCCCGCCCATTGCGCTCAGCCAGGAAGATGCTGATAAAATCCGTGCCGCCGAGGCTGGCTCCGGCAAAGAGACACAGCGCAACGGAGAAGCCGTTGACCACGCCGCCGAAGACGCTGTTCAGCAGCGGATCCTCCGCCAGCGGCAGCGACGGCAGCACGTCCGCCAGAACGCCGGAAATGGTGACGGCGATCATGGACAGGACCGCGAAACGCTTCCCGATAAAGCGGAAGGAGAGGGCGGCCGCCACGACGTTCATGCCAAGAAGAAATACGGTATAGGGCGGTGTTACGCCGAGGAACCGGGTACACAGCTCCTGGAGCAGAAGCGAGAGGCCGGAAAAGCCGCCGGGGAACAACCCGGCCGAGCGAACAAAGCTGACGATGGTCAGCGCGGACAGCGACGCGCCGGCCACAAGGAGCAATGACTGAAGAATACGCCTTTTCATAAATGCACCTCCGGAAAATGAATCACCAGCAGCGCTGATATGATACTATGATCAGGACGGGAAGATCAAGTTCCGGAAACGTCCCCCCCTGCTCACGGATCGTCAGGATTAACTTCTTGCGGCAACCCTGCGTTTCAGATATAATGAGCGCGAATGAAAGTCCCCTCCGGAGGGGTTGGCGTGAATACAGATAAACCGCAGAAAAGTGGGATGGGAGGACGGTTCCGTCGTTCCGAATGGGACGGAGGAACCGTCCCCCTGTCCCGGAATGGGAGGGATGGACATGATCCTGCTTCATACATCCGACTGGCATATCGGAATGCCGGTGGGGAACAGCAATTACCGGGAGGATCAGCTGTTTTTTGTGTCGGAGCTTGTACGGGTGATTCGGGAGGAGCACGCGGATGCGGTGCTGGTGGCGGGGGATGTTTACGATTCCGGCAAGGTCAGCGGGGAGGCGATCGACACGTGGAACCGGGCGGCCACAGCGGTCTGCCTGGAGTGCGGCATCCCGATGATTGTGATCGCCGGGAACCATGACAGCCCGGATCGGCTGGCCTCCTGCAGCGAGCTTTTGAAAAAGAGCAGGCTCTATATTTACGGGCGGCTGAAGAACCCGGTGGAGCCCGTCGAGCTGGAGGGCGGAAGGGTTGCCGTGTGGCCGCTTCCCTTTTTTCAGGCGGACGCGGTGCGGGCCCGGTGGCCGGAGGCCGGCGGGGAGACGATGACCCAGACCCAGGCCGCGGCCATCGTGCTGGACAGCATCCGGGAGCGGACGGGGGCGTATGAGCGCAATATCGTTCTGGCCCACGCGCTGGTCAGCAACGCGGAGCTTTCGGATTCCGACCGCAGCGCCAGGATCGGCGGAGCCAGCGCCATACCGGCTTCGGTGTTCGACGGCTTCGACTATGTCGCCCTCGGACATATTCATAAACCCCAGCGAATGAACAGCCGCGTCCGATACAGCGGCAGCCCGATGGCCTATTCCTTCGGGGCGGAGGAGCGGCAGGAGAAGGGATTTGTTCTGCTTAACACGGAAAGCGGAGCGCAGCGCTTTGTGCCGATTCGGCAGCTGCATCCCCATCGGACCGTCGAGGCTTCCTACGGGGAAATCCTTTCCGGGCAGAAGGAGCTGGAGCGGTGCTGGCTGAATCTGGCGGTGACCGACCGGCCGGCCGGGCCGGAGCTGAGCAGCGAAATGAGGGAACGGTTTCCATACCTGACATTCCTGCGGGGCCGGTCCGCGGAGACCGGGGAAATGACCGGGGAAATGACCGGCGAGGAGCTGATGAAGATGAGCGATACCGATATTCTGAAGCAGTTTCTCGCTGAAACGGGGAATTCGATGACCCCCACGGAACGGCAGCTGGCCTGGTTTGAAAGGATCATGCTGGAGGCGGAGAGGGAGGAACGGCAATGAAACCCATCAGCGTTCGTTTTCGATGCTTCGGACCTTATATCGAAGAGCAGACCATCCCTTTTGACCGGCTGGCGGGCTACGGCCTCTTTCTGATCTGCGGCGAGACCGGGTCGGGAAAGACGACCATTCTGGACGCCATGTGCTGCGCCCTGTACGGCAGCTGCAGCGGAGATATCCGCGGCGAGCTGGAGGTCATGCGATGCAAGCAGGCGGGCCCGGGGGACCCGACGGAGGTCGAGTTTGTTTTCGAAACCGAGGGAAGGCGGTACTGCTTCCGGAGGAAGCTGACGCCCCGCAGGAAACATAAGCGGGGAAAAGAGGACGGCTTAAAAGAAGACAGCGCGAGGGAAGCGGGCTTTCAGGAAGAAAGCTTCAATGAGGATCTTTCATGCTGCGTCCTGGAGGCGGGAAGCTGGGTTCCCCTGATGGACAACTGCAAAAAGCGGAGCATGAACGCGAAGGCCGCGGAGCTGATCGGGCTGGATTTAAATCAGTTCCGACAGGTGATTATCCTGCCCCAGGGGAAGTTCGAAACGCTGCTGACCTCCGGCTCCGAGGACAAGGAAAGCATTCTGTCCAGCCTGTTCCATACGGAAAGGTGGAAAACGGCCGTCGAGCGAATGGCGGAGGAACTCCGGGCGCGCAGGGAGGAAATCGATCGGGAAAGCCTGACGCTTCAGGAGGGACTGAAGCGGCTCGGAATCCCGTCGGTGGCGGAGCTTCCCCAGGCCATTACGCAGGCCCGGGCGGAGGCGGAAAACGCCGGGAAGGCCGAGGCGGCAGCGAAGGAGCAGAAGGAGCGGGCCCGGAAGCGGCTGGATCTGAGCCGGGAGTATCTGGAGCTGGATCGGAGACAACAACGCCTGGACGCGGCGACGCGGGCTTCGGAGGGCGATCGGGGGTTGCAGACCCGGCTCGAGATGGCCGGCAGGGCGGAAAAGGCGAGGAGGCCCCACGACGAATGGGCCCAGGCCACGGCCGAGCTGAAAAAGGCGGAGGAGCGGCTGAGGCAGACGGAAGAAAAGCGGGCGGCCGCGGCCGAAGAGCTTCGGCGGGCGGAGGCGGAAAAGAACGGGCACGCGGCTTCGGCGCCGGAGCAGGAGGCCCGGGAAAAAGAAGCGGGCCACCTGGCGGAAATCCGAAACCGATATCTGGAAATCGAACAGCTTCAGCGGCAGGCGGACGCCGCAAAGAAAACCATGGAAAAGGCGGGAGGGCGCCTGGCGGCGGCGGGGGAAGCCGCGGAGCGGGAGATGGAGAAGCTGCGGCGGCTGGAAGGGGCCTGGAACGACGTTCAGAACGAATACGAGCGGCTTTCCAGGGCCTACCGGGCGGCGGCCGTCGGCCATCTGGCGGCCACCCTGGAGGAGGGGGAGGCCTGCCCGGTCTGCGGCAGCAGGGTGCATCCCGCCCCTGCGGCGCTGCCGGAGGACGCGGTGACGGCCGTGGCGGTCGAGGAGGCCGAAGGCAGGCTCAAAAAAGCCAGGGTGGCTTTCGAAAACCAGAAGGGGCTTCAGCGGAAGGCGGAGGAGGCCCGGCGGGAGGAAGAAAAGACGTATCAGGAGGTGAAGGGCGCCTGGGACAAGGCGGACGGCGCGCTGGCCAACGGGCTCGCCCTGCGGGATCCGGCCCTTCCGACCCTCCGGGCCCTCGACCGGCGCATGGCAGCCCTCGAGAACCAGCTCCGGGAATATAACGAAAAAAAGACCGGGCTGGAGGAGGCCTTCACCCGGATCAGCAAAGCCCATGATGGCCTCGTGACCCTGGCGGAGGAAAGGCGGGGGCAGCAAAGGGAGCTGGAGGCGAAGACGAAGGAAAAGGCGGAGGCCTGGAAGAAGGCCCTGGAGGAGACCGGCCTGAGAACGGAAACCCAGTACAGCGCCATGATTCTGTCGGCCGAGGAGCAAAGCAGAATCCGGACGACGCTCTCCGACCACGCCGCCGCCCGGGAGAGCGCCCGGAAGGCGGTCGGGGAGCAGCAGGAAAAGCTGCGGGGGACGGAACGGCCGGATACCGGAACCGCCGAGGCGGCCTGGCAGGAGGCGGAGGCGCGTTACAGCGCCGCCATCAGCGCGAGGACCCTCGCCGAGGAGAAGCGGAATCAGACGGAAAGGGACGCGGAGAAGCTGACGGCGCTGGATTCGCGGCTTTCGGAAAAGCGGCGGAAATATGACGGCGACGCGGAGTTCGTCCGCTCCCTCCGGGGATCCGTCGGGAAGAGCCTTCAGCGCTATGTGCTCGGCGTGCGGCTGGGACAGGTTATCGCCGAGGCCAACGGGCTGCTGGCCGGGATTTACGGCGGCCGATACCGGCTCCACAGAAGCGACGAAAGCCACGGAGCGGCCCATAAAAGCGGGCTTGAGCTGGAGGTGTATGACCATACGAATGACCGGCACCGGAGCGTATGCACCCTTTCGGGCGGCGAAAAATTCCTGGTGGCGCTTTCGCTGGCGATCGGGCTTAGGACGGTGGTCCAGAACGAACAGAAGGGCGTCAGCCTGGAAGCGATGTTTATCGACGAAGGCTTTGGATCCCTGGATCAAAGCGCCCTGGGCGACGCCCTGGATATCCTCCAGGGGGTTCAGCGGGGCCGCGGCCTGGTCGGGATTATTTCCCACGTGCAGCTCCTGGAGGAGAACATCCCTACAAAGATCATCACGAAGAAAACGGCCTTCGGCAGCGTGACGGCTCTGCAGCTTTGAGGTACCAACAATCATCAACCGGACAGACGTGAACGACGATTCACAGAGGAGGAAGGAATCACATGAACAGCATTTTTCATCGAATCAGCGTCAGAAAGTATCAGGAGAAGCCGGTCGAAAAGGAAAAGATTGAACAGATTCTGCGGGCGGCCATGCAGGCGCCCTCCGCGACGAACCAGCAGCCCTGGGAGTTTTTCGTTGTAACGGATCCCGAAAAGCTGGAGGCGCTGTCCCGGGTGTCCCTCTACGCGGGCATGACCAGGTACGCCCCTGCCGCGATTGTTCCGGCCTACCGGAAGGAATGCAGACTGCCTTCCTACGCGCAGATTGATATGTCCATCTGCGTCGAAAACCTGTGGCTGGAAACCGACGCGCTGGGGCTCGGCGGCGTCTGGCTCGGGATTGCGCCCGAGGAGGAGCGGATGCGGCGGGTGGAAGAAATTCTTCATATGCCGGCGCATCTGCGGGCCTTCGCCATCTTTCCGCTGGGCTATCCGGCGGAAGAGAGGCCGCAGCAGGACCGCTTTGACCCGAGCCGGATTCACTGGGGCGAGTGAGTGGGACGGGGGGACGGTTCCTCCGTCCCAAATCGGAGTGAGTGGGATAATGGATTAAGATCTATTTCACAATAAAATGAATTGAGGATGTCTGCCCCACGCACGTGGGGATGAACCGTTGATTGCGTGGTGAATGTTTCGGGCGGCGATCGTCTGCCCCACGCACGTGGGGATGAACCGGACGCCAGCGGCCGATGGGATCAGGGTTTTGCGTCTGCCCCACGTATGTGGGGATGAAGCGTGAACACCAACGAATGATCCCCCTGTTCAGAATTCTTGACTTCCCATAGTACGGCGCTTAGAATAAGGATCAGGAAGCATGGCGTGACCAATCCATTGAAGAGTCTGCGAAGGGAGACGTTGCAAATGGCAAAGAAGATTGTCGTTGGAACGGATAACTTTGAGAAGTTTATCAGGAACAACGGGTATTATGTGGATAAAACGGAGCTGGTCTATGAGCTTGCGGAAAAAACTGGCAACGAGGTCACGCTGTTCACCCGCCCCCGTCGGTTCGGAAAAACGCTGACCATGAGCATGCTGGAAAGCTTCTTCGATGTCAGGCGGGACAGCCGGGATCTGTTCCAGGGCCTGAATATCCTGGAGCATTATCCCGATTTCTGTGAAGAATGGATAAATCAGTATCCTGTGCTGTTTCTGACACTGAAGGACGTGGAGGGGCGCAGCTTCGAACTGGCTTACAGCAAACTGCAGGCAGTCATTGCGGATCTGTGCAAAAAGAATGAATTTCTCGCTGATCACGAAAGCGTCAATTCCTTTGACAGGGAAATATTTATGCGGCTCCAGGCGAAGACGGCCAGCGAAGAAGAAGTGCAGAATTCCCTGAATACCATCATGAGGATGATGAAAGCGGTCTATGGGAAGCCGGTCATTCTGCTGATCGACGAATACGATGTACCTCTGGCGAAAGCGGAGGCCACGAAGAACAGGGATTTCTACAGACAGATGCTGGACGTGATCCGCGGACTCATGAGCATTTCGCTGAAAACCAATGAATTCCTGAAATTCGCGGTGATTACGGGCTGCCTGCGGATCTCCAAGGAGAGCATCTTTACGGGGGTCAATAACTTTGCCTGCTATTCGGTAACAAGCAAAGAATTTAGTCCGTATTTTGGCTTTACACCGGAAGAAGTCACGAAGATGCTGGCAGAGTTCGGGCTGTCGGACAGGATGGAACAGATCAAAGCCTGGTATGATGGCTATATTTTCGGAGAGACAGAGGTTTTCTGCCCCTGGGATGTGACTAATTTTCTCTCCGCCGCGCAAAAAGACAGGAAAGCCAGGCCCAGGAACTACTGGGCGGGAACCAGCTCCAACGCCATCCTCAATGATTTTGTGAACAACAGTGAAATTGACGCGTCCGAAAAGTTTGAAAAGCTTCTGAACGGCGGAACCATCCGGGAGGAAATTTCGGAAGAGCTGACTTATGACCACATCGGGGATTCAGAAAAGAACCTGTGGAGCGTGCTGCTGATGACGGGCTACGTTTCGAAGGCGAACAAAGAAGATGAAGAAAGAGTCACGCTCCGTATTCCGAACGCGGAGATCGCGGATCTCTTTAAGGACGCGGTGGTGGACCGGTTTAAAAGAACGCTGGACACCGGGACGGTGGAGGCCTTTGTGACGGCGATGTGGAACCGGGACGAGAAGACCGCGTCGGAGATGCTGACGAAGATCTTGTGGAACTCGATCAGCTATTTCGATTATGGAGAGGAGTACTATCACGGGCTGCTGAACGGGATCTTCACCGCCAGGGGCTTCAGCCCGGATTCTAACGATGAGGCTGGCCTGGGCCGGCTGGATCTGCGGGTGAGGAACCGTCCGGAGAGAACGTTCCTGCTGCTGGAGTTTAAGCGGTCGAAAAAGGAAGAAGATCTGGACGCGGACTGCGACGAAGCCATCGCTCAGATTTTTCAGAAGGGTTATGATAAAGTGATGCCGGAAGGGTATCAGCATCAGCTGCTTTACGGCATTGCCTTCTATGCCAAGACTGCCCGGGTCAAGTTCGCGAGATAATTGACGGGAGCGATCGCACAAAAGGACCGTCCCCGTGTGTTTTTGAAAGAAATTCAAAAATCCCGGGCCGCGGAGGCCCAGGAATAATGGATGGGACGGGGGAACCGTCCCCCTGTCCCACGTCAGTGGAAGACCGGCTGGCCGTTGACGGAGATGTCGCCGTCGATCGGGATCAGGAGGTAACTGCGGCCGTCGATGACCCGGGTTTCCAGGAGGTCCGCCTGTTTGGGATCCACCTTGATGGATACGCTGGGGAGGTCCACCTTGAACTGCTTCGGCGCCACGATATTCACCGCCGGCAGGGCCGCGCCCTCGCCGAAGGTGGCGTCGAAGCCCTTCTGGAAGGCCTCCGCCTTTTCCTCGGAAACGCCGGCCTCCGTCAGCACCCGGGCCACGTCCTGCTTGGAGAGCATCAGCGGCTCCGCCTCCCGGTCCTTCTGCTGCTCCTCGATCAGCTCGGAGACCGCCCCGTGCATCTCCTGAACCACGTCCAGGGAGCATTCGGCGCCGAGGGTCTGGGCCAGCAGCGTCTGGAAATTATCCGTCTGTTCCGCGGCGGGCATGACGGCCTCCACGTTGAAGGCGGCCTTCAGGAAGGCTTCGTGGGAATCGTTGCTGTCCTTGGTAAAGAACAGGATCGCGTTGACGTCGGCGGCTCCGCCCTCGTACAGCGGGAAGAGGAAGCCGAGGGACGGAGCGCTGGCCAGCCATTCCGGGGTCCGCTCGTGGAAAACGCCGTCGCTGGGCAGGTAGCGCAGGGCGGCCTTTTCCTGCTTCACGGGGCAGATGGCGCAGAGGATATAGCTGAAGGCCCGGTCGGAGTTTTCGCGGTCGATTTCGTCGTTAATGTCCCGCTTCCGGACGTCCAGGCTGTCGTGCAGAAGCAGGATCAGCCAGTTTTCCGCGGTCTGGGCGTCCTCGACGGACTGCGTATCCGGATGCTCGGCGCGGATGCCGGCGATCAGCCGGGTAAAGAGGCTCTGGAGCACCTCTTCGTCGTTCAGCGCCGTATCCCGGGCCCGGAGGAGCAGATCGTCCGATGCCGTCGGGAAATCGACGGGCAGCAGGGTCTGGCCAATCTGGCCGGAGAGCACCTTCCGGAACAGCGCCATGTATTTTTCGTTTTCCTGTTCATAAAGCGTATCAACGGGAAGCTGGAAGCTCGTAATCGGATTCCCGATATGATCCACATAGCAGCCGCAGATCAGCGTGGGATTGCGCTTGTCGGGATTCAGCCGCCGCTTGAGTTCCGCCAGGTCTTTTTGATTCATGGGTACAAACCGTCCTTTCGTTCGCAGTCGGGTCAAAACGGGGATATTTTACCCGTTTGGGGAGAAAAATGCAAATCGACGCCGCGGCATTGAGAGAACAGCGCTTTTGTGTTATTATTTTGAAAGGCTTTTAGGGAAGGAACGGTCGAAGGAAAATGAAGCGGCATACAGGACCGGACATGATCGCCAGGATGGTTTTTTCCACCGCGGTGGCCTTGATTTTTACCCAGGCCGCCGGCACCGTGGCGGAGCTGATCGACGGCATGATTACCAGCCGCTTCATCGGCCAGGATGCCTATTCGGCGGTGTCGCTGCTACGGCCCTTCACGGGGATGATTTCGCTGCTGGCCGGCTTTCTGGCCACCGGAAGCCAGGTCGTCTGCGCCCGGCTCGTCGGTACGGGGGAGCACGAGGAGGCAAACCGGGTTTTAACCCTGTCGGCGGGAATCGCGGCGGTTCTGTCGGCGGCGATCCTGGCGGGCTGCGTCTTTTTTCCGCGCCAGGTTTTTTCCGTCTGCGGGGTTTCCGTCGAGAAATATCCGGAAATCTATCCCCGGATGCTGGAATACCTCCACGGCTTCATGCCAGGCATTCCCGCGCTGATGCTGACCCGGGTGCTGGGGCCCATTGTCGTCATGGACGACGGGAAGAAAAACTTCGCCCTGTCCGCCACGGCGCTCTGCCTGACGAACGTGGCGGGGGATCTGCTGAACGCGCTGGTCTTTCACGGGGGAAACTTCGGCATGGGGCTGGTTATGGCGGTGTCCTACCTGGCGCAGCTGGCGGTCCTGGCCGCGCATTTCTTCCGAAAGGAAAGCTATTTCCGCTTCCTGTGGGGAAGGTTCAGCCTGACGCGGCTCCGGAATGTGGCGCGGGCGGGATCCCCGACCTTCGTGCGGAAGCTGGCGACGGTGCTGCGGGATTTGCTGATTAACCGGATGAATCTGGCGGTGGCGCTGTCCACGGCGGCCATCGCGGCCCGGGGGGTTCAGAGCGATCTGAATTCGCTGATGTTCTGCGTCGGCATGGGGGTCGGTCAGACCGTTCTGGCCATCGGGGGCATCTTTCACGGCGCCGAGGACCGGAAGGGGCTTCAGCGGGTGTTCGCCGCTTCGCTCAGGACAGCCCTCGTAATCGCGGGGGGCGCAGGGGCGGTCTGCTTTGCGGGGGCTGACCTGCTGGCGGGACTGTATCTGCGCGATCCGGAGGCTGTCGCGCTGGCGGCCTTTTCCATCCGCTGCATGGCGGTGAGCCTGGTTTTTGACGCCGTGCTGACGACCTTCTCCCACTATCTTCAGTCGGTTGAAAACCGGACGCTGGTCAATCTGATGAACTTCGGGGAACGGCTGATCATTCCGGTGCTGATGGCCTTTATCATGGGCCGGTTCTTCGGCTCCCGGGGGGTGCTGGCCTCCATCGCCGTCAGCAAGGCGCTGCTGGCCCTGACGGTTCTGGGGATCCTGTGGGCGAAGAACGGGCACTTTCCCCGCTCCTGGGAGGACCTCATGCTCCTGCCGAAGAGCTTTGGCGGCGCGGAGGAGGACAACCGCTACGCCCGGCTCACAAGCCTCGAGGACGTCGCGGCGGAGAGCGAGGCGGCGGAGCAGTTCAGCCTCGAGCACGGCGCCCATGTTCAGGAGGCCCGCTGGATCAGCCTGTTCGTCGAGGAGATGGGCGGGAATATCATCCTGCACGGAAATCCCCGGGGCCGGGACCGGGTGTACGTGGATCTTCGGATCTACGCCTCAAAGGGACGGATCACCATCAGCCTTCGGGATTATGGCCAGGTCTTCGATCCCTGGAAGTTTTACGAGATACATCAGGGGAGCGACCCGGCGGCGAACCTTGGCATCCGGCTGGTCATGCGGCTGGCCAGCGACGTCCGGCACGCCTACACCTTCAACAGCAACTGCATCCTGATTTCCTACGAGTCGGTCAATATCGGACCGAAGGAAAGCGTACGCCCCCGGCGCCTCCAGCGGCTGAAGGCGCTGCTTCGGAAGCGGAAGGCGTGATTTGCCGACGCTGTTTGCATTTACTTTACAGGCCCGGAGCGGTATAATAGAAGAAAGAGGATGATACAGGCTGATGGATGGGGAGGTGCAGGAAAGGGTGATAAGCCACGAGGGACGTCCCGGGAGGCGGCCTGGACGGATCGCCCGGGCTGTGCTTTGCCTGGCGCTGCTGCTGGCCCTGATCCCGGCCTCCGGGGCGGATCGCCGGGGCCGGGCGGAGGATGCCGGGAAGACGGTGCGGGTCGGGTGGTTTGAATCCTCCTTCAACACCCTGGACGCGGCGGGCCGCCGCTCCGGATACGCCTATGAATATCAGCAGAAGGTCGCCGCCTATACCGGGTGGCGCTACGAATACGTCAGCGGCAGCTGGCCCGAGCTGATGGAGAAGCTCAAAAACGGGGAGATCGACCTGATGAGCGATGTCTCCCATACGAAGGAACGGGAGGCGTGGATGCTGTTTCCCTCCCTGCCCATGGGAACGGAGGAGTACTATCTTTTCATCGCCCCGGAGAGCGGGGGGAGCCCGTCCGGAACAGGGAGGATTCAGCCCGAAAACGAGAAGTCCCTGGAGGGAAAAACCGTCGGGGTCAACAGGGGCAGCGTCCAGGCGGAGCTCTTCCGAACCTGGCTGGAGAAGCACGGGGTGCGGGTCCGTCTCGTCGAGGTGACCGGCGCTGAGGCCGAATCCCTGGCCATGCTGGAAACGGGCGAGCTGGACGCCTATGTGACCGTCGATTCCTTTACCCGACCGGAGCGGACGCTTCCGGTCTGGAAGATCGGCTCCTCGGATTTCTTCTTCGCCGTCAACCGGAACCGGCCGGATCTGCTGGAGGATCTGAACGGGGCCATGAGCCGGATTCAGGCGGAGAACCGGTATTTTAACCAGCAGATGTTCGAGCGCTTCGTCAACCCCCGGGGCGCCAACGCCTTCCTCGCCCCGGAGGAGAAGGAATGGATCGACCGCCATCAGGGGACCATTCGGGTCGGATACCAGGACAACTATATGGCCTTCTGCGCCCAGGATAAGGCGACCGGCGGGCTGACCGGCGCCCTGAAGGATTACCTGGCCTACGCCGCCGACTGCCTGGTAGGGGAACATCTGGATTTTCAGCCGACGCCCTTCGGGACGATCTCCGAGGCCATGGCGGCTCTGGAGCGGGGGGAGATCGACTGCGTTTTCCCCGCGAATCTGACGACCCACGACGGGGAGAAGATCGGCGCGGTGCTGACGCCGCCGGTCACCCGGACGGATATGTACGCCATCGTGCGGGCCGCGGATCAGAGCCTGGCCGCCAGGGGCGGCCACGTCAACGTGGCGGTCAACGAGGGGAACACCAACTACGACGTCTTCCTGGATCAGCATTATCCGGAATGGACCCGGCTGTACTTCGAAAACACCGACGCCTGCCTGGATGCGGTTTCCCGGGGCGTGGCGGACTGCGTGCTGATCAGCTATTACCGCTACAACAACATCGCCCGCCAGTGCGACCGGCTGCGCCTCAAGCCCGTGACCACCGGCATCGCGATGGATTACTGCTTCGCCGTCCGGGCGGGGAATACGGCCCTTTACGCCATCCTGTCCAGGGTCACCGGCCTGGTGCCGGAGCCGACCCTGAACGTCGCCATGTCCAACTATATGACGGAGGACGCCCGGCTGACCCTGGGAGACTATGTGTCGGATCACCTGCCGGTGGTTATCGGCGCCGTGGCTGCGGTCATCGGCGTCATCCTGACGCTCCTGATCCTGAGCATGAAGTCGGAGCGGAAGGCCCGGCGGCTGATCGCCGCTACGGAGACGGACGAGCTGACGGGGCTGTATAACCGGGGCTACTTCCTCCAATACGCCGGCGCCCTCTGGCGGAGCCATCCGGAGACCCCGATGGACGCCATCGTCGTCAATATCGACCGGTTCCACGCGGTCAACGCGATCCGGGGCCGGGACTTCGGGGACCAGGCGCTGCGAACCCTGGGGGAGGGAATCCGGGAGACGGCGGCCCGATACGGCGGAATCGCGGGGCGCTTCGGGGCGGACCGCTTCGACATCTACTGCCGCCACACCGAGGACTATCAGGGGATCTTCGATTCCCTGCAGCGCCGGGTGGAGGATTTTTCGCCGACCGCCGGCATCCGGCTGCGGATGGGGGTCATGCCCTTTAAGGCCGGCATGGATCCCGTCGGGATGTTCGACCGGGCCCGGACGGCCTGCAGCATGTCCCGGGGCAGGTATCAGGGCCGGCTGATCATCTACGACGAAGCGGTCGGCCAGCGGGAGGGATATGAGCAGAGGCTGCTGAACGACCTGCCGCGGGCCCTGAACGAATATGAGTTCGAGGTGTATTATCAACCCAAATTCGATATCCGGGAGAACCCGCCGAAGCTGGTCAGCGCCGAAGCCCTCGTCCGCTGGAACCATCCGGAGCTGGGCCTGGTTTCCCCCGGGGATTTCATTCCCCTCTTCGAGCGGAATGGCCAGATCGCCGAGATCGACAAATACGTCTGGAGCCACGCGGCGCGAAAGATCATGCGGTGGCGGGAGGAGTACGGCGTGTCCCTCTCCGTTTCCGTCAATCTCTCCCGGGTCGATATCTTCGACCCCGCCCTGGAAAAGACGCTGGACGACCTGCTGGCCTACTACGGCCTGTCCCATGGGGATCTGAAGCTCGAGGTGACCGAATCCGCCTATACGGAAAACGCCCGCCAGCTGATCCAGGTGGTCGGCAGCCTGCGCGGGAAAGGATACCAGGTTGAGATGGACGATTTCGGAACCGGCTATTCCTCCCTGAACATGCTGTCGGAAATGCCGGTCGATATCCTGAAGATGGACCAGGCCTTCGTCCGGCGGATCGGCGAGAGCGAGAAGGCCGACGGGATGGTGGCGCTGATTATGAACATCGCCCGGACCATGAAGATTCCAGTCATTGCCGAGGGCGTCGAAACGGAGGAGCAGCTGACCTTCCTGAAGCGGCTGGGCTGCCCGATGGTTCAGGGCTTCTATTTCTCCAGGCCCCTCCACGCCTCGGAGTTCGAGCGGAAATACATCCGGGGACGGAAAGGAGCCTGAGCTATGCGTTCAGCGAGAGCGGGAATCATCCGCCTGATGATCTGTCTGATCCTGGCTACGACCCTCGCCGTGACCGCGATGAATATTTTTTTCCTGCACCGGGAGGAAACGACGGACACCGATCAGCTGCTCCTGCTCCTGTGCGAAACTGGCCAGCGGAACCTGAACTACTATTTCAGCGGCGTCCAGCGCTCCGTTTCGGAGATGGCCTCCCTGATCGAGCGGGATCTGGCGGAGGGGGGAAGCGAGGATCTCGCGGGGCACGTGGGCCGGATCCGGGAGCTTTTCGCGCGCTTCGCTGCCCGGACCGGCGGCGTGCTGACCTATTATTACCGGATCGATCCCGCCGTTTCCGAAAAGGTTCGGGGCTTCTGGTACACGAATCTCGATGGGAAGGGCTTTACGGAGCATGAGCCTACGGATATCTCCCGGTACAATACGGAGGATTCCTCCGTTCTGCCCTGGTTTACCGTTCCGAAGCAGACCCGGAAAAGCGTCTGGCTGCCGCCCTATGTGACGGAAAACCTGAACGTCCGGGTGATTTCCTATAACGTTCCCATCCTGGACCGGGACCGGTTCATCGGCGTGGCCGGGATCGAAATCAACTATGAAACCATGGCGGAGCAGGTCTCCAGCATCCGGCTGTATACAGGCGGCCTGGCCTTCCTGGCGGACGAAAGCTGGGAGCTTTACTATCATCCCCGGATCGACGTGACGGCCCTGACCCGCGGGACGAGGCCGGCGACGCCCGACGGCCTCCGGGAGGGCGGCACCTTCCTCAGCTATACCTTCGAGGACGTGGAGAAAAAGGCGGTCTGGCTGCCGCTGGTCAACGGCATGCGGCTGGTGGTCTGCGTGCCGGTTGCGGAAACCCGGGGCGAGGCCCGGCGGCAGAGCCGGACAATTCTCCTCGCCGGCGCGGGGGCCTTCCTGCTGCTGAGCCTGGGCGCGGTTCTCTGCGCCCGCCGGATCGCCGGACCGCTGGCGCCGCTGTTTGGCCGGGCGGATTCGGGGGAAGGGGAGGAGGACGCCCGGAAGCCCGGCGAGGTCGACGAGGCCACCCCCTTCGCCCGGAAGCCGGAATTCACCCCGGATCAGATCAACAATCAGATCGCGGACCTGAACCGGCGGGCGAAAGCCGATGCTCTGACCGCCGTTCGGAACAAAGGCGCCTTTACCGCCGCCATCGGGGAGCTGCAGAAGGAGCTCGAGAGCCGGGACGGGGGCGTGCAATTCGCTGTCTGCACCTTTGACTGCAACAACCTCAAGCAGATCAACGACAGCTTCGGCCACGACATGGGGGACGAAAACCTGAAGGCCACCTGCCGGCTGATCTGCCGGGTTTTCCATCACAGCCCCGTCTTCCGCACAGGCGGCGATGAATTCGCTGTCATCCTCCGGGGGACGGATTATGAGAACCGGCAGGACCGGGTCGCCCTGTTCGAGGAGGAACGGCTTCGGGTCTGCCGGGACGCGAAGCATCCCTGGGAGGAGATTCACGTCGCCATGGGCCTCGCGGAGTACGATCCCGCGGCGGATCACCTGGTGATCAGTACGGTTCACCGGGCCGACGCCCTCATGTACGCCGACAAGCGGCATCAGAAGGACGAGGGGTAAGAATAAGGGAAAGGAAGGAAGAAAAATGAGGAAAATACTGGCGTTGATCCTGGCCCTGGGAATGCTGTCCTGCATGGCGGCGGCGGAGGACGTTGAGCCCGGAACCCTTCGGATCGCGGTGCTCTACGATATTTCGACGATGGACGTGGCCCGGACCACGGACAACTACATGGTTCCGATGAACGTATTCGACCGGCTGCTGGAAACCCGGCCGGAGGGAGATGCCTCGAAGGTGGTCGGGAGCCTGGCCACCGATTATACGGTCAGCGGGGACGGCCTGACCTACAGCTTCACCCTGCGGGAGGGGGTGGTTTTCTCCAACGGAAGCCCGCTCACCGCCTCCGACGTTCAGTTCAGCTTCGAGCGCCTTCTGAAGCTCCACGACCAGAACACGGATATTCCCCTCGAGGTCGTCGGGGGCCGGGAGGTAATGGAGGGAGCAGCGGAACATCTCGCGGGGTTTACCGTCGCCGACGACACCCATTTCTCCGTCACCCTGACCGCCGCCAACGCCGGCTTTCCGGCGGAGCTGACGGCGCCGGCCATGTCCATCGTCGACGCGGAAACCATGAGCGATGGCTTCGGGCGGATTCCGGCGGAGACCGTCGGAACCGGGCCCTATATCGTCACCGAGTGGGTCGCCAACGACCATTATACCCTGGTTTTTAACGAAAAATACTGGGGACCAGCCCCCGACGTCAGGAAGGTCATCGTGCTGGTGGAGCCCACCGCCGCCACTCAGAGCTATAAGTTCAAAAGCGGCGAGCTGGACCTGATCGACCTGCAGAATCTCGACAGCGCGGTTATCGCCGCCGAATACAAAACGATGCCGGAGGGGCGGGTTGTCAGCCGGCCGAGGGTCGGGATCAACTTCATGATGATGAACGAAAAGAACGAGTTCCTGGGGGACGTCCGGGTTCGGAAGGCGATTTCCATGGCCATCGACGTGGATCAGATCATCACGGGGATCTACAGCGGGGACGCCCTGCGGGAAAACGGGATTATTCCCAACGGCGTCTGGGCCCATAACGACCGGCTGGAGGCGCCGGCCTATGATCCGGAGGGGGCGAAGGCCCTGCTGCGGGAGGCCGGATACGGCGAGGGCCAGGTGGCCTTCGAGCTGGCGGAGGATGCCTCCGCCACCGACAGCATCAAGCTGGTGAACCTCTTCGTTTCCCAGCAGCTCAGGGCCGTCGGGATCGACGCCCGAATTCAGTCCTACGACCACGCCGCCTGGCTGGCGAAGCGGGGGGCCGGGGAGATGGACGCCTTTATCGCCCGGTGGGGGATGGATTACAACGATCCCGCCAACATTATGTATACCTTCTTCGGCAGCGTCGAGAACACCGTCGGCCGCAGCCTCAACTATCCGGATACCGCCGTCATCGACCGGGTGGCCGCGGCCCGGGCCATCGTGGACGACGCGGCGCGGGAGGCGGAGTATCAGGCGCTGGAAAAGAAGCTGATCCAGGAGGACGCGGTCTGGGTTCCGATGTTCGCGGAGCTGCATCTCTACGCCATCGGCGACCGGGTGGCTTCCTTTACGCCCCAGTGGGCGGGCTTCACGGATTTCTTCGCCGCCGACGTGGCGCTGAAATAAAACCGGAAGGCGGAGAACGAAAGACGGAAGGCGGAGAGCGAAAGCCGGAAGACGGAGAGTGAAAGACGGAAGGCCATGAAGCAGTTGATTCTCAGGCGGCTGGGACAGGCTCTGATCGTGCTGGCGGGGGTCGCGCTGATGATTTTCGTCATGCTGCGGATCGTTCCCGGAAACCCGATCGAAACCATGATGGGGGAGCACGCGGACCGGGCTACGGTGGCGCGCATGACGGCGGAGATGGGGCTGGACCGGCCGCTGCCGGAGCAGTTCATTCAATATCTGGGAAATATCCTTCGGGGGGATTTCGGCACCAGCTATGCCCTGGGCAGGCCGGTGACGGAGCTGATGGCCGGGGCTTTCGGCAATACGCTGATCCTGGCTCTTTTCGCCGCGCTCTTTTCCTGGGGGCTCGGGCTCCTGGCCGGCATCGTTTCCGCGGTCTGGAAAAACAGGGCGCCGGATCGGATCTTTATGGGCTTTTCCCTGCTGGGGATCTCGCTGCCGGTCTTTCTGGCGGCCATGGCCCTTCAGTATCTCTTCGCCTTTCAGCTGAAATGGTTTCCGGTCTCCGGGACGGGCAGCTGGAAGAGCTTCGTCCTGCCGGCCGTCGCCCTGGGGTGGAACTCCGCCGGCCAGGTGGCCCAGATCACCCGGACCTCCCTGGCGGAAACCCTGGGGGAGGACTTCATCGAAACGGCCCGGGCGAAGGGGCGGGGAACCGCCGGGGTCGTTCTGATCCACGCCCTTCGCTGCGCCATGCTGCCGGTGATGACCGTGATGATTATTCAGTTTTCCAGCCTGCTCTCCGGGGCGGTGATTACCGAGACCGTCTTTTCCATGAACGGCCTGGGGCGGCTGATGGTTCAGGCGATCAGCGGGCGGGATCTTCCCCTGCTCCAGGCGACGGCCCTCTTCGCCACCGCCGTCGCCGTTCTCGGCAGCCTGGCGGCGGATATTCTCTGCGCCCTGCTGGATCCGCGGATCCGAAGGGAGGCGTAGACCCGTGACGGAGCGCTTTTCGGATCTGATGCGCCGGATGGCCCGGGAAAACAAAACAGCGGTGGCCTCCGGGGCGGTGATCCTGCTGATGCTGCTGGCGGCGGCCTTCGGGCCGATGATGACCCCCTACGGGGAAAACGACATGGATCTGATGAACCGGCTGGCTCCGCCCTCCGCGGCCCACCTGCTCGGAACCGACGAGGGCGGACGGGACGTTCTGACCCGGCTGCTTTACGGGGCGCGGATATCGCTTCTGATCGGCGTGGCCCCGGCGCTGCTGAGCCTGGCGGTGGGGGCGGCTCTGGGGATGATCGCCGGGTACCGGGGCGGTTTTGCGGATACCCTGATCATGCGGATGGCGGACGTGACCCTGGCCTTTCCCTCGATGCTGCTGGCCATGGTGCTGATGTACGCCCTGGGGGGCGGAATCCTGAACGTGTTTCTGACCCTGACCCTCGTCAACTGGGCGAGCGTGGCCCGGGTCGTCCGGTCCCGGACGCTGCAGCTCAGGGACAGCGAGTTCGTCGAGGCCGCCCGGATCAGCGGCGTGTCCGGCGGGCGGATTGTGAGGCGGCATATCCTGCCGAACTGCCTGCCGACGCTGCTGGCGCTTTTTACCCTGAATATCCCCGCTACGATCCTGACGGAGAGCGGCCTGAGCTTTCTCGGCCTTGGCGTGCAGCCCCCCTTCGCCTCCTGGGGGCTGATGATCAACGCGGGACAGCAGTACCTTATGACGGCCCCCTGGCTGTGCTTTGCCCCGGGGCTGGCGATCATGATGATCGTGCTGGCCTTTAACTTTCTCGGAAACGGCCTGCTGGACGTGCTGGATCCCCGCCGGAAGAAGCGGTAGCGGACTGACGTACACCGGGGAGACGATCATATAAAACGAGGAGCATGAAGTAAATGGAGCACAGCATAGGAAGTAAAAAGGGCCCCCAGGCCGCTGCGACGATGGCCCGTTACGAGTGCGCGCCGGGAATCTGGGAAATCGATGAGTTTGACTGTGCCAGCGTTTTTCTGGTCATAGGCGGAGAACGGGCGCTGCTGGTGGATACAGGAGTCGGAATCGGAGATCTGCGGTGGGTGGTGGAGGATATCCTCGGAGGAGCGCCCTACGAAGTCGTCGCGACACATAGCCATGGTGATCATATCGGCGGCGCAGCCTGGTTTGATCCGATTTGGATTCATCCCGCGGACAGCGACTGGCGAAGAGGCTCGGCGCTGCCGACGCTGGATTTCCGCAGGGAATACGCGGCGCTGATCCGAAGCCGGGAGGGAAAGGAATATGCATACGATCCCGAAAAGGATATTCGGCCATGGCCGCGTGATCCCGTTTTTCGAACGCTTCAGGATGGTCGGGTATTCGATCTCGGCGGACGGCGGGTCAGTGTGATCCACTGTCCTGGCCATACGCCCGGCGAAATCGTGCTGGCGGATGACCGGACAAAGACGCTGCTGTGCGGCGACGCGTGCAACTGCAACTGGCTTCTGAGCCAGGAGCTGGGACCGGATCTGAAGAGCCGGGCGAAAGCCGCCCTGCAGGCGCTGCACCGGCTGACAGCGCTGGAAGGAAGCGTGTATGCAGCGGATCGCGTGATCAATTCCCATCACGATTACCGGTTCGCGGGCCAGCCCCTGGCTCCGGAAGTACTGCCTGACCTGGTTTCCTGCCTGGAGTCGATTCTTTCGGGCAGCGCACGGCTGGAAAAGGCACCGGATCCGCTGAGCCCTGACGGGGCTTTCCGAACAATTGCCCGCTTCGGCCGCGTCATGGTGGGAGGAATCGACCCATAAGACTGAACACAAAAGGACCGTCCCTCTGTGTTCTCGTTGAAAGATATCCTGATGAAATGGCGAACGTGAAGTGTCGTTCACGGAGGAGACGATCATGCAAAACCCAAAATGCGGGGACGGGGATTGGTTCGCGGCCGGGATGGCAGCGGCTCAACCGCGCGGCACCCAGACCCTTGAGGTCAGCGGGCTGACGGTGGCCCTTCCGACGGAGAAGGGGGAGATTCGGCCGGTCAGCGACGTGTCCCTCCGGGTGGCTCCCGGGGAAATCGTCGGGATCGTCGGGGAATCCGGCTGCGGAAAGAGCATGACCGCCCGGGCGGTCATGGGCCTGATTCCCGCCCCGGGGCGGATCATCGCCGGCTCCGTCCGCCTGGCCGGCCGGGAGATCGCCGGGCTTTCGGAGCGGGAAAAGCGGGCGATCCGGGGATCGGAGATTTCCATGATCTTTCAGGAGCCCATGAGCAGCCTGAACCCGGTCATGAAGGTCGGATGGCAGGTGGCGGAGGCGCTGCGGCTCCACAGCGACTGTACCCGGGAGGAAGCCCGGACAAGGACCCTGGCCGCCTTCCGGGAAGTCGAAATCCCCGAGCCGGAGGCCCGGCTGCGTCAGTATCCCCATCAGCTTTCCGGCGGGCTGCGCCAGCGGGTCATGATCGCCATGGCCATGATCTGCCGGCCGAAGCTGCTGATCGCCGACGAGCCGACCACCGCCCTGGACGTGACGGTGGAGGCCCAGATCCTGCGGCTGCTGGAGCGGCTGCGGGAGGGGGGAACCAGCATCCTGCTGATCAGCCATAACCTGGGGGTGATCGCCCGGGTCTGCGACCGGGTCTACGTTATGTATGCCGGGAGAATCCTGGAGGAGGCGGAGACCACCGTCCTCTTCGATCAGCCGCTTCATCCCTACAGCCGGGGCCTGCTCCGGGCGTCCCTGTCCCTGCGGGAGGGGGTGGAGCCCCTGGAGACCATTCCCGGGGGTGTGCCCAACCTGCTGCGGCTGCCCGCGGGCTGCGGATTTGGCCCCCGCTGCGCATGCCGCCGGTCGGAGTGCGACGCTGCCATGCCGGAGCTTCGGGTGGTGGAGGCGGGCCACCGGGTTCGCTGCTTCCACTAAGACTGAACACAAAAGGACCGTCCCCATGTGTTCGAAAGGGGCTTTGTAATGAATCCTTTCGCCGATGTCGGCCGGGAATCCCGGGACTCCGCGAACAGTAGCGGACAAAGGAACACAAAAGGACCGTCCCTCTGTGTTCCGCCTGTCCTGGTGGAGGCCAGCATCTGTCCCGGGATTTCGTCTCCCCGGGCGGGAAGCGGGTTCAGGCGGTTTCCGATGTATCTCTGGAAATCCGGGAGGGGGAAACCCTGGGGCTGGTCGGGGAGTCCGGATGCGGAAAGAGCACCCTGGGGCGGCTGCTGATTCGAAGCCTGAAGCCCACCTCCGGGGAGGTACGTTACCGCGGTCAAAGCCTCGGAGAAATGACGGAAAAGGAATTCCGCGCCATGAGGCGGGAGATGCAGATGATCTTTCAGGATCCCTATGCTTCCCTGGATCCCCGGATGACGGTACGGGACCTGATCGCCGAGCCCCTGGAGGCCCTGTCCCGGGGCGAAAAGCGGGAGATCACCCGGCGGGTGCTGGAGGTGATGGGGGCCTGCGGCCTGCCGGAGGAGTTTCTTTACCGCTATCCTCATCAGTTTTCCGGCGGCCAGCGGCAGCGGATCGGCATCGCCCGAGCCATCGCCGCCGGGCCCCGGTTCATCGTCTGCGATGAGCCGGTTTCCGCCCTGGATATCTCCGTGCAGAATCAGATTCTGAACCTGCTCCGGGAACTGAAGAGCTCCGGAGGACGACGGTCAGACGAGGTTTCGAAGCCGTTCGGGGAGACCGGGCCCTCCGGAGGGGAACAAAGTCTGGGGAAGCTTACCCTGCTCTTTATCAGCCACGACCTGTCCGTCGTCCGATACCTTTCGGACCGGGTCTGCGTCATGTTTTTAGGAAAGATTTGCGAGACGGGGCCGGTGGAGGCGGTGTACGGCCATCCGCGGCATCCCTATACCCGCTTCCTGCTGGAGGCGGTTCCGGAGCCGGATCCCCGGAAGCGGGGCCGGGAGGAAAACCTGCTCAGGGGAGATCCCCCCAGCCCGGCGGATCCGCCCTCCGGGTGCCGCTTCCGCACCCGATGCCCCTTCGCCCGGGAGCGATGCGCCAGGGAGGAGCCGCCGCTGGAGCGGGACGGGGACACGGGCGCCGAATTTGCCTGCTTTTATCCGCAGTGACAGGAGCACGCCTCACCAGGGGGCCAGCAGCTCCCGCATCCATCCATGAACATCCATCCCATAGACCCGGCGGAGGAGCTCGGGGGTCATGACCTCGTCAATCGGCCCCCGGGCGATGCCTTTTCCGTGATCCATCAGGAGGGCGTGGGTGCCGAAACGCCGGGCCAGGCTCAGGTCGTGAACCACCGACAGCACCGCCCGGCCCGGCTGATCCAGCCAGCGGCGGATCAGAGAGAAGATCTGCTTCTGGTAATTCAGATCCAGATGGTTGGCCGGCTCGTCCAGCACCAGAACCCGGGGCTCCTGGGCGAAGACCTGGGCCAGGAAGACCCGTTGGGTTTCCCCGCCGGAGAGGGTCAGCATGCTGGCCTCCCGCAGGGCCGTCAGCCCGGTCATCTCCAGGGCGCGTTCCACCGCCGCCCCGCCGTCCCCGTCCCGGCCGGAGAAGAGCCCCGCCCGGTAGGCGTAGCGGCCCAGGGAGACGACCTCTTCCACGGTATAGGCGTAAGTGACCTGGTTTTTCTGGGACAGGAAGCCGATCCGCCGGGCCAGGAGGGCGGGCTTCAGCGAGCGGAGATCCTCCCCCTGCCACCGGAAGGTTCCTTCGCAGGGAACGCCCCGGGCCGCCGCCTCGATCAGGGAGGATTTTCCGGCGCCGTTTGGGCCCGCCAGCATCAGCCATTCCCCCTCCCGGAGGCGGAAGGACAGATCCTCCACCGCCGTCAGGCGGCCGTAGCGGACCGTAATATGCTCCGCGGACAGCATGGGCTTCACCTCCTGACCTTTCTGGTTCGGTAAAAAATCACGACGAAGGCGGCCGCTCCGACGATAGAGGTGACGACCCCGATCGGCAGCTCAATGGGGCTGAGGAGCGTCCGGGCCGTCAGATCCGCCAGCAGCAGGAAGATCGCCCCGGAGAAGAGGCTGGCGGGCAGCAGCCGCCGGTGGTTCGGCCCCACCAGCATCCGGGCGATATGGGGCATAATCAGGCCGACGAAGCTGACGGTTCCCGCGATGGAGACGCAGACCCCGATCAGGGCGGAGACCGTAATCAGCAGGATCAGCTTGACCCGCCGGACGTTGACGCCGATATGGCGGGCGTTATCCTCCCCGAAGGATAAGGCGTTCAGCTCTGGGCTGAAGCGCAGCAGGACGCCGCCAAAGAGGAACAGCGCCGCCCCCAGGGCGCCGGCATGGGGGTAACTGACGCCGGAGAAGGAGCCCATCGTCCAGAAGCTGAGGGTCCGGGTATGATCGCTGGCGAAGGTAATAATCAGGGAGATCAGGGCGGAGGAGAACATCGTAAAGATTACCCCGATCAGGATGATGCTGCCGGTTTCCAGGGACCGGTCCAGGGCCCAGGCCAGGGACAGGATCATCACCAGGGAGCCGAAGGCGAAGATCATGGCCAGCACCATGCTGCCGCCGAAGGAGAAGCCCGGCAGGGTAAAGCCGGTGGCCACCGCCAGGATCGCGCCCAGGGCCGCCCCGGAGGAAACCCCCAGGGTCGAGCCCTCCGCCAACGGATTGCGCAGAAGGCCCTGCATCGCCGCGCCGCAGAGGGACAGGGCCGCCCCGCAGAGGGCGACGCACAGCACCCGGGGAAGCCGGACCCGGAGGATAATGTTCCGGGCGATCCCCTCGGGAATCGGCAGACCGAAAGCCCCGTTCCAGAGGGCGGTCACCGTATCGGAAAAGGAAACCCGAACGCTCCCGACGCAGATGCACAGGATCATCGTCAAAAGGAGCGCCGCCGTCAGCGCAAGGCAGGTCAGGGGCGTAAACCGTTCCCGCCGAAGTGTTCGCGTTTCCGTCATAAGCTTTCGTGTCTCCTCTGTGAGTTTTCGGGAGAACCCGGGATGAATCAGGACAGAGACAGATTTTGTCCGCGAACGCTCAAGCGAAGCGGTATCAGAATCGTCGTCCGGACAGAATGGCAGACGTGAACGAATGTTCACAGAGGAGAGAATGGGGAGAGAGGGGACGGCGCCCCTGCTCTCCCGGATTCGTTTCTGTTCTCTCCGCGCCTTTGGAAGGGGAATCAGGCGGCCGGCTTTTCGGCGGCCTCCTCTCCGTAGACAAAATTGTAGAGCTCGATGGCGGCCTCCTTCAGCCGGGGGCTGGGGCGGGCCATGCAGCTGGAATCGTCGTTCAGAACCTTTCCATTCTTAATGGCGGCGATGTCCCCCCAGCCGTTGCGGGCGAGAATCTCCTCGACCCCGGCGCTGCCCATGCCGGTAATCAGCACGATATAGTCCGGATTGCGCTCGATGACCTGCTCCTCGCTGATCATCAGCCAGGCGTCCGCCTGGTCGTCGAAGATGTTTTTGAGGCCGCAGATCTCCGCCAGCTCGTTCATATAGCTGCTGCTGCCGGCGGAATAGAGATAGGGGGGCGGGGAGATTTCGAAATAGACCTTCTTCGCCTCGCCGGAAACTTTAGCCCGGATATCGTTGAAGGTGGCCTGCATATCGGCGATTACCGCCTCCGCCTCGGTTTCCTTTCCCATCACCTGGCCGATCAGCCGGATGGCGGTGTAAACGCTGGCGATATCCGAGGTGGTGCTGATCACGACCTTGACCCCGTTCTCTTCCAGCTGCTTCACCTGCTCCTCGCTCTGGGCCATGGTGTTCATCAGGACGACCTGGGGCCGAAGCGCCAGAATCTCCTCCACGTTGGTCTCCGCGCCGGACTGGACCACCGGCCGGTCCGCCACTTCCGCCGGATAGTCCACGTACTGGCCGCGGCCGACGATCGCGTCCCCGCAGCCCAGGGCGTAGAGAATCTCGCAGTCGGAGGGCTGCAGGACGACGATCCGGTCAGCGGGCGCCGCCAGGGTGATCTCGCGGCCCATCATATCCGTCACCGTGTAGCCGGTGCCTTCCGCCAGGGCCGGGGCGATGCTCAGAAGCATCAGGAGAGAAAGCAACAGGGAAACCATTTTTCTGGACATAGACGTCCCTCCTCAAAATATGATCAAATGAATCAGCGGGAGGGGTTTCAGGCAAAAAAAGCGTCCCTCCCCGAGGCACGCCGATAAAACCAGCGCCTTCGCGCCGGCTTTCCAGCTATCCTAATCCTGCGATCGCTGTTACCAAAGCCGCTGCGCGCCTTTGACAGCTGTAGCAGGGGTGCTGTTACCCGCTCCGGCTCCTGCAAAGCAGTCGCCAGATGCGGACAGCACCGCCTGCGATCGCTGTTACCAAAGCCGCTGCGCGCCTTTGACAGCTGTAGCAGGGGTG
>JAFRHH010000065.1 GCA_017433405.1 Clostridia bacterium
GAAAGTTCAGAACCATGAAGCCCCTGATCGAAACGACGGAGCTTCAGCGGTCCAGTACGGAGAATGATCCGCGGATCACCAAAATTGGCGCCTTTCTCAGGCGTTTTCGGCTGGATGAGGTTCCCCAGTTTTTCAATATTCTGATTGGGGATATGTCCCTGGTCGGTCCCCGGCCGGAAATGATGGCCAATGTCCTCCGCTACAAAATTGAGCTTCCGGCCTTTGTTTACCGGGAAAAAATGAAGGCCGGCCTGACCGGATACGCTCAGATTGAAGGAAGATACAATACCTCGGCGGAAGATAAGCTGATGCTGGATATGATGTATATTGAAAGCTTCTCCATCTGGCTCGATATCAAGCTGCTGCTCAGAACCTTCACGATTTTTACGAAGACGGATTCAACCCAGGGTTTCAAAGAAACCCCGGTTCGAAGAATAAATCAGGAAGAGGAGAAAAGAACGAAATGAAAACGACACTGTTGATTATGGCGGCTGGTCTGGGATCAAGATACGGCGGGAATAAGCAGATCGATCGCATCGGCCCGAACGGTGAGATTTTGATGGAATATTCCATCCATGATGCCATTGAAGCCGGCTTTGATAAGGTGGTTTTTGTCATCCGGAAAAGCATGGACGAAACCTTTCGGGAGATGATCGGCAATAAAATTGCAAAAAAGGTGGAAGTCCATTACGCGTATCAGGAGTACGATACGCTGCCGGACGGCTTTGTGCCGCCTGCTGAAAGGAAAAAGCCCTACGGAACCGTCCACGCGGTGGTTTGCGCAAAATCGCTGATTCAGGAGCCCTTTGCCGTCATTAACGCGGACGACTATTACGGTAAAAGCGCCTTCGTTTCTATGGCCGCTTCCCTCAAACGGCTGCGTGAAGCGGAAAACAGGGCTTCCATGGTAGCCTATTATCTGAAGAATACCATCTCCAAAAACGGCCACGTGACCCGCGGTATCTGCTCGAAGGATGAAAACGGTCATCTTGTGAAGGTGGTTGAAACCTACAGCATTCTCCCCTTCCCGGATGGTACGATCCGGGACATCCACAATGATCCGAACGGAATTATTCTGGATCCGGACGCCCTGGTATCGATGAATCTGTGGGGATTTTCACCGTCCTTCTTCCAGGCCGGCGAGAAGTATCTTTCCGATTTCCTGAAGGATGACAGCCTGGATCCGCTTAAAAAGGAATGCCTTCTTCCGGCGCTTGTGGATCATCTTATGCATACCGCGGGACTTCAGGTTGAAGTTCTTTCCACGGACGCG
The DNA here is from genome assembly GCA_017433405.1 of Clostridia bacterium. Lineage (GTDB taxonomy): Bacteria > Bacillota > Clostridia > Christensenellales > Aristaeellaceae > Aristaeella. Next base: position 1,274 of record JAFRHH010000065.1, read on the forward strand.
GTCTGGTTCGGCGTGACTTACAAGGAAGATAAGGATTATGTGACGGCTGAATTGAAGAAACTGCACGACAGCGGCGCGTATCCGCCGGCTCTTTAATTCCCGCGGGAATGGATCATGGACATTGGAGGACGGAATGAATATTTTACTGACAGGTGGCGCCGGTTTTATCGGATCCCATACCTGCGTTGAACTGTGTGAGGCCGGGCATCATCCGATCATCGTGGATAATTATGTCAACAGCTGTGAAGAAAGCATCCTGCGGGTAGAAAAAATTACCGGCAGGAAAATTCCCCATTATCAGGCGGACGTATCCGACGCTCAGGCCATGGACCGGATTTTTTTCGAAAATGAGATCGACTGCGTTGTTCACTTCGCCGGTCTCAAGGCGGTCGGAGAAAGCGTCGAACAGCCGTTGCGCTATTACCGCAACAATCTCGACACCACGCTGACCCTCTGCGAAGTGATGAAAAAGCACGGCGTTCGGAAAATCGTGTTTTCTTCGTCCGCGACGGTTTACGGCAACCAGCCCGTCGTTCCCTATCGCGAAGATATGCCTTCCGTTGGGTGTACCAATCCCTATGGATGGACCAAATTTATGATCGAAAAGATCCTGGAAGGCGTCCAGCACGCGAATCCTGAATGGAGCGTTGTTCTGCTTCGGTATTTCAATCCGATCGGCGCCCATGAGTCCGGATTGATCGGGGAAGACCCGGCGGGGATTCCCAATAATCTGATGCCCTTTATCGCGAAGGTGGCTGTCGGGGAATTAAAAAAGCTGTCGGTTTTCGGAAACGATTATCCGACCCCGGACGGAACCGGCGTCAGGGATTATATTCATGTCGTCGATCTGGCGAAAGGCCACGTGAAGGCCTGCGATTACGCGATGGAGCATCCCGGATGTGAGATCATCAACCTGGGAACAGGGCACGGCTATTCCGTCCTGGACATCGTCAATACCTTCCAGCGGGTCAATCATGTGGAAATCCCGTATGAGATCGCGCCGCGGCGGCCGGGAGATATCGCCGAAAACTACGCGGATCCGACGAAGGCGCTTAAGCTGCTCGGATGGCAGGCCGAAAAAAATCTGGAGGATATGTGCCGTGACACCTATCGCTTCCAGACGCGAAATCCAAAAGGATATCGTGGCTGAGAAAAAAGGATGGCGGGTTAAGAGCCCCCATCCTTTTTTTCTGAAGCTTTATGCCGCATCAGCCATGCGCCGCCGACACAGAAAAGCCCGGCAAAGAAAACGATATTCCCGATGATAGATAACCACGACCCCATCGAGCCGGAGAGATTCAGCCCGACGATAGATACGACCAGCCCGGCAATCCAGGCCACGCAACCGATGACCATCCACTGTTTCAAGCGCATCCGTCCTTTCCCCGCCGCTTTTTTATGATATCACAGGAAACGGATCGAAACAAGGTTTGCATCCGGAAAGGTTTTTTCCGGGAGAATGTCGAATTATTTCCTGAATGATACGGAAGGAAAGAAGGGTTTCATTGAAAACAAACCTCCTGATGATCGGCGATCATTCCGGAAAACTGATCCCGTCCCTGATCAGCGCCGCGGTCCTTCAGGGGGCCGGGAAGCTTTCCGTCCTGGATATTTTCCATCTCAGAACGACCGAGGCGCCTCCGTCCTATGAGTCCTTTGCGGAGGATCTGGCCAGCTGCCGCAGGGCGCTGGGGATGGATGCAGCGGCGGCGTATCCGCTTCAATTTCAGGTTTCCTGTCAGTCGGAATTCATTTCTCTGCCTGAATACCAGGAATTGTGGAAGGACGAGCAGAATCAGTCGCTGCTTTCCGCGCTGAGAGGAACGGGCGTTCCCTTCTCCTGTGGGACGGATCGGGAAGCTGCCTTCTGGGTCTGCGCGTCTGTGCTTAAAAACGTTTCGGAGAAGCTGCCCCTCTTTTCAGGCTGGATTGATGAAATAAACAGATCCGCAGAGAGCGATTCGCTCGCCCTGACGCTTCTCTTTGATCCGACGAACGCGCTGGAGGCCGGGATGGCCATGGCCTTTATTCGCGGCCTTCGCCATATGGTGAGCGGAAAAGAGCTGTTCCTGACCCTGATCGCGGCGGATCAGACGAACGCATCCCATCCGGAAGAGCGGAACCATTCCGCGCTGTCATTTCTGCGGCAGCTGAAAGAGTACCATCTTTTCCGGGATGGAAAAACCGACGGGGATGGGGCAGACGCGCTCTGGCTGCTGTCACTTCCTTCATCCTTTGCCGGTGCTGAAGAAATGGACTCCGCCTGGCTGGCCTTTCCGATCGTTCAGATTCTGCTTCAGTGCGCTTCGGGGGATCCCTCCCTTCATCGGGGCGTCTGCCTGTATTCCTTATCCGACGATGTCGCCTGGAACCCCCTGAATCGGAATTCCCTGCCCCTTCGTGCTTTTCTGCGAACAGCTGTCTGGTTCGTTTCCACCGTTTCCCCCGCCTGCCGCGCTTTATCGGATTCAAACGCCGAAAAAAGAGGGGCGCTCTCGATCCAGCGGGGCGCTCTTGCCCGTTTCCTTGGAAAAAAGCAGAAAGATCACCCCCAGCTGCTGCTGGACTTTCCATGCTTTCAGCGCTTGCTTTCGGAGCTCCTTCAGCAGCTCATCCGACAGCTTCATTCCCTTCCTTCCTCATTGATACCATCGGAAGAAGCGGAAACCCAATGGCGGGATGCCGTCAATGCCTGCGGCCGCGCCGTTACGACTGCCTCCGAATATGACGTGCTCAAAGCGGAGGCGGACGAATCCGGGCTGAGCCGGGTGATGCCGGTTCATCGGTCCTCCCTGGAGGACACCGATGAAGAAAAAATGCTGCGGAGGCTGGATGACCTGGCGGAAAAGCTCGATTCTCAAATCGCCGGTCGAAATGAGTTCTTCCGGATATTGGGAGGGTACAGAAGCTTCCAGGTCATCCAGGACTGCCGTGAAAAATGCGCGATCGCGGCGGCTGTTTCCCTTCAAAGGCTGGAAAAGCTGAAAAGCGTCTCTGACTCAGAGCATATTGCTATTCTGGCTGAAGAGAGACGGCTCAAGAAGCTGCAGGCGGCCATCCGCCGCTGCGAGAAAGACATAAAGGAATTCTGTGAAAAAGGCCTTGACCGCTCGCTTCCGTCAGGAACCGGATTTGCCCGTCCATCCGCCGAAGCGGTCTTTCTTGACGCGGATCTGAGAAACCAGCTGCAGGAACGGCTTTCCGGAAATCTCTCCGCGGAAAAAAACCTTCGGGATCATTTTTCCGAGCTGATCCCGAAATGTCCCTTCCCGGATGAAAAAACAATGACCCGTAAAATTCTCAAAGCCTATGAATCAGCGGAGCTAACAGGCACGATGGATCTTTTCTCCGTCGCCTGGAGGACGATCCGTGAGGAAGAAACACCGCCTGATCCCGGAGCGTTTTCATCCCTTCTTCCCGAAATCTTTTTGCTTCCCGATCTGCATCCGGAAGAAAAGATTTCAAAGCTGTCCGATCTGATTGCCCTGTTTTCGATACAGTCTGAAACAGAGGCTGATGACAATATCTCCGGGCTTTTCGCCTATCTCCTCCTGCTTCAGTACCGTCAGTTCGTTTCGGACCGGTTGGCCTTGTCTTTTACCACGCTGGAGGGAAGCCGGTCAAAACTGATTGCCGCCTGGCTGGATATTCATTCTGTTCCGGAGGCGTCTGTTGTATCCGTCCGTCAGAAGGATATCTCCCTTCCCTTTGGGATCATCCTGCCTCATAAAGGGCTGATTCCCGCAAAGTTCGGGAAAGAGCACGGCTCCTTGATTCCACCGCATCTTCCCTGGTATAACCGGGATACGATGAAGTTTGAGAATCCGGAAGTTTTCCTGTCCGGGCCTGACAGGCAGATCCTTCAGCAGGCCCTCGGCCTTCTGAAGGGGAAAACGGAGGCGGATTATCCCGCCATGCCGGCAGGCCCGTTCCCGGAAGCTGAAGACAGGGATCCGCGGCCGATTTCCGGTGAAGCGGCTTTATCATCGGATTTGTCCATTTTTATCCAGTCTGTGTATGGATTATGGGAGTATAAACAGTTTCACTCCGTGCTGTCTCGGCGTGTCCTTCATTATGAGACCATGTCTGCCGGGAAGGACCCACTTCTGTCGCTCCTGGCCGGTCGAACCATCTCCCTCAGCATCCCCGCCGACGCCGGAGACATCGCCTATTATTACTGGAAGGAGATTCCCTTTGTCCGGGAGGATCCCCATACCCTCTTCGCGGGGATTCAGACGCCCGAGCTGCATTTGATCCGGAAAAACCTTTCCGCGGAATGCAGCCTGCTTGCTGAAAATTCGGATAATTACCGGGACAGGCTGGTTCAGCATCTGCAAAAGGCCCTGGATCATTCCGGGGATATCTTCCCGGCGGCCCTCTCGGTTGTCAGGAACCTTCTGGATGAAATGAGCAAACCGCTCTCCGGTTCGTCCGTTACGCTTTCCTGGCCCTGGGATCCTCACTCCCCGTCCATTCAGGTTATTTTTTCCGAATGTCTCGGAGAGCCTCTGGCTCTCTCGGCGGTTCATCCCTTCAGCGATCTCATGATTTCCTTTCCGGCCCGGGGAAGCGATGTCATCGGGGATGCCCTGTTCAAACAAATCTGCAAGGTTGAAAAGCCCCCCGCCGCAGATCGGAGCGAACCCCAGGAACAGTCGGAAGTTCCGGAAAGAAGCGAAGCTGAAGAGCCGCCAAAGGATCCTCAGACTTTTCAGGAAGCGGAGGACGCGGTGCTGCCGCCGATTGACGAAGCCTTTGCCGCAGCCATCTGCCTTATACCCGAAGGGCGAACCCTGGTCCAGCGCCGTTTTCTTTCCTTCCGGAGGACAGAGGAGAACGGGATCCAGGCTGTCATGAACCTGGAGGGAGCCTTTTCGCTGCAGCTGATCAGGCTGTATCCGGCCGAAGAAATTCTGAAGGTTTATTCGGATGAGATTCCAACGGTGGCTGTCTGGCCCTATGTTCCTTTTCAGCCGGAACAGTGGCGCAGCTATGACCTCTATCTGCACCGTTCCGCATTGATCCGGATTTCGGTGCTTTCGGAAGACGGAACTGAAAAGGAGGCTCCGGAAACGGATGACCTTCGCTCCGTCATCAGCATGACCGCCTTTCCCCTCTGTCTCCTCTTCCATATCGGATCAAAAAGCGCCGGAGCGCTTCCAAATCTGCTTCCACGCCCCATTCTTCAGGAGGGCGGCGAAGTCTCCGTCTGCATGGATTTTGGCGCCTCAGCGACATCGGTGCTCCTGTACGGAAACCATAATGCAAGTCCCTTAAACAACAGCTCTGCCGTCAGAACGCTGCTGATGAATCCTGTTCGCTTTCAGCGTCTTCTTCAGGATGAATTTATATCCGCTCCATCTTCTTCCCTTTTCTCCTCCATCATACACACCTTTGGGGAAACGCTTGACCCGGATACCGTATCCTTCCAGGAAGGGAACATCGTCATGAATGCTTCCCTGGCCGATCGGCTGTTGTTCTCCTCTTCCTATGCGGATGGCTCCCTGGCCTGGAACGAGCCGAGGGCGCTGCCCCTGAAGCTTTTGATCTATCAGAGTATGATGACTTCCGCCCTGGACGCCCGTCTCGGCGGCGCCTCGGGATTATCATGGATCATCGCCCTCCCCGATGGCATTCCTCCCGCCAGGCGAATGGAATTGGTTTCCCTGTTCCGGTCGATAGCGAAGCAGGTTTCCGAGGCCTCCGGATTCACGAATCCGCCTGAGTCTCCTCAGCTTTCTTTTGTATCTGACACGAGCGCGGCCACAGCTTTTTTCCGTTCCGTCCGGCCTGATCTTACGCAGGGAGGCTTAATGATCCTGGATCTCGGCGCCTCCTCCATCGATCTCTCCATCGCCCTCAGAGGAAGATCCTCCGCTGAATTCGGGATTCATCTCCCGACTGGTCATCATTCCTTCCTTTTACCCATTCTGCTGAAGAATCCCGATCTGCTGTTCAATAGCTTCAGCTGGATTCAGGATCCGCAGTTTCAGGAGGCTCTCTCTGGCTTTCATGCCCTCCTGGATCAGGCCAAAAATAATTCAGCTTCCCTGACGAAAGTCATGTTTGCCGCGGACGCTTTTCTGGCAGAGAACAGCGAACTCCTCTCCTTTGCGATCAGCCAGTTGCTCCTTTCCAGCGAGCCGGATTTTCTCTCAGCCGTTCTTTTGTTTCACTGGTCCTTCCTCCTGATGATGACCGGCATGCTCTATTATTCCATATCCGTCGACCCGATGCGGAATGATACCCTGTCTCCGGACATGCCCGTTTTTTTGTCAGGCCGGGGATTCACGCTGCTGCACCGGCTCCCGACCCCCATCAGCCAGGGACTCTGGGCGATTCTCAATATGTTCAGATGTCCCAACGGCGCCGTTCTGCGGCTGGAAACGTCTCCTCAGCCCAAGTTTGAAATCGCGTCGGGCCTTTCCTTCGCTTCTCAGAAGACGACGGATGACCCCCCGCCGGTTTCTCCCGCTCCTGCCCTTTTGCCCATCCGGCCCGAAACGCTTCTGCCTGAATTTCTTCTTCGCTTCAGAAATGAATTCCCCGCCGCGGCCAACCGGCTTTTCCCCGCCTTTTTTACCATGGACTATTATCATCCGTTTTCTGATTATGGTGAAAGTGTCCTGTCCTCATCGATCCTTCCTTTTTCTTCTGAGTTCTTGTCGGAAAACCCGTATCTTCGTCTGTCATCCTGGCCGTCCGTTCTGCTGGATACGATTTATGACAGCAGACGGGAATAGCTTATCCCATCCGGAAGGAGGCGCGCTTGAGATGGAAATCATCCAATCCCTTCATAATCCGAAAGTGCAGCTCTGGCGTTCCCTGAAGGACACCAGAGGCCGTAAGGAACACCGGCTGTTTCTGGTTGAAGGCACCCGCTTCGTTCAGGAGGCCCTTCAGTCTTCTTTTCCCATTCAGGCGATCCTGCTCCGTGAGGATTATGAACCAAAACCGGCTCTGGTCAGCCGCGCCCCCGTATTTCATCTGGCTGATCATGTTTTCCAGGCGGTATGCGATACCAAAACCCCCCAGGGAATTGCGGCGATTCTCTCCCCTCAGACGCTCCCTGTCCGCGGAAATGCTGTTCTGGCCCTGGACGGGATTCAGGATCCGGGAAATCTCGGAACAATGATCCGGACCGCTGACGCGGCAGGTTTTACGGGTGTTTTGATCAGCCCGGAATGCTGTGATCTATTCTCGCCCAAAGCCCTGCGCGCGACGATGGGAAGCCTGTTTCATATCGGTATTACGATTTCGGACGACTTTCTGACCCTGCTTAATCAGTATAAGCAGAATGGGTTTTCGCTTCTTTCCTCCCAGCTCGACGGAACGCCTTTTTTTGAAAGAAGTCAGATCCGTCCGTCATTCATCCTGATCGTTGGCAATGAAGGAAACGGCGTTTCCGAGGCGGTTCGAAAAATCGCGACCCATCATCTCTGCCTTCCGATGCAGGGGGCCGCGGAATCATTGAACGCCGCCGTCGCGGCCGGCATCATGATGTATGATCTGATGCGCTTTTCTTCAGCGCAGTGAACATCATCACTCCGAAGAGAAACGCATCCGCTGAATAAAGGCCCGTTCAAACCCCTTCTCTCCCCCCAGGGGAATATGAACCGTATGTTTTGCCAGATCCCGAATGATTTTCCGGTTTTTCGGAACGCGGAGCTGTGCGGCCCCGCCGAGCGCCGCGTTTCCGAGACTTTTCGTGATGGGAACCAGTGCCCCGGGCCAAAGCCCGATTCTTTGGGCGGAAAGCAGATTCATCGAGCTGCCGAAGCCGCCGCAGAGATAAGCGGCCTGAATGTCCTCGACAGCCGTGTCGGTGCACGCCAGGATTCTATCCAGCCCCGCTCGGAAGGCCGCTTTCGCGAGCAGGACGGCATGAATATCCTCCTGCGCAAGGCTGATCCCTTCGCACAGCCGCATTTCATGGATCAGCCGGCCATCTGAATCAATGTGACCGAGAAGCAGTCCCGCCGCGACCGCATCGATGACGCCTGAACCGCAAAGGCCAATCGGCTTCCGGTTGCCGATGGTACTGATCATAAGCCCATTTCCGGTAGGAATCACCCGATCAATCGCGCCCTGAACAGCCATGCATCCCTGACGCAGTCCAACGCCTTCCAGCGCCGGCCCAAGTGCTGCCGAAGCGGCATACAGGGTACCGTTTTTCCAAAGCGCCATTTCCCCGTTGGTGCCCAGATCGCACAGTATCGCGATCTGAGACCGCTCAGACATTTCGGAGAAGAGGACGGAGCAGAGGAAGTCGGCGCCCAGAAAGCCATGGACGCAGGGTGGCAGATAGACCTGCTTCTGATCCATGGTGATGGTTTCGTCAAATAAATGATCGGGTTGAAAGGGAGCGGTCGCGATCGAGAAAGGTTCCCTTCCGGTGAGCAAATACAGCATGGCGGTATTCCCGGTGATGACCCAGGAATGGATTCTTTCTCCGTAACCGCTTTGGGCGATTAGCTGCTCAAGGGCGTTCCAGATCTGATTTTGCAGAAGCGGTCCCCGCTGGTGAAGTGCCGCGCTGATTCTGCCGATCACGTCCGTGGCGACGCTCCGCTGCGGGTTAACCGTTCCGGCAGAATAAACAGGATTCGGATCGGCTTCCCCATAGAGGCTGAGGGCGATTGTGGATGTTCCGATGTCCGCGACAGCCGTCAACGGGGCCTTCCCATCCGGACAGAAAGGCAGACGTGAACTGTCGTTCACAGAGGTGAGTAGAATCCGGGCGACGGAAGGCTCCTCCAGCCAGATCCGTACATCCCCCGTCAGCCGCGTCCGGCAGGAAAGGCAGCGCCGGGGCCTGGCCCGTGCCGCTTCTGATAAATCCGCCCCCTCCGCCAGCCACACGGAACAATGTCCGCATACGCCCCTTCCGCCGCATGGGTGTTCCAGGGAAATTCCGTTTTCCGACAGCAGCTCGGAAACGGTCGGGCTTCCGTGAAAGAAGAGTACGCGACAGCTTTCGCCCAGATAAATCTCAGCCTTCGGCATTCTTCTCAGTTCCCTTCTTCCAAATAGGCCGGGGGCGTGTATTGATCCGACCAGGTGTTCCCACAGATCGTGCATCGATGCAGTGTCCATCCCCAATGGCCGTTTTCGGGCTGGATCACCGTTTCTTCCATCGTGGGCGTCTCGCATTTTTCCGCCTGTAAGACCTTATCCGTTTTCCGGGTTTCATCCCGCGTAAAACGCGTAAGGTTATCGGACATCTTCACGGGCTTCGTCAGCTTTTCGCCGATCACTGCCTCGCAATACGCTCTCCTGTCCCTGTTGTCCTCAAAGAAATGAATGATCCCCGTGACGGTGTTGTGCATGATCTTCCCGGAGGAGACCTCCTGCCCGCAGTGATAATACATGCCGATCAGGCCCCCGTTATGCACGTAGCCATGGCAGGAGTCATAGCCGGACAGATCGACGGCGCAGCCCGACACATTGCCGATGCCGCAGGCCAGAATGCCGCCCATAAACTGTTCGCAGCGCTGCTGGAACTGTCTGTCCTCCAGCGTAAGCTGCGCCAGGACCGTACACTGTTCAAAGGATCCGTTTCCGTATCCGGCGATGCCTCCCACGCCGGTCATGATCCCGTGGTTGATCAGGCTCACCCGTCCCCGGACGGAAACATTGGTCACGGTGCTGTGATCCGCCTTCCCGCATAGGATGGCAGCAAAGCAGTGCGAGTCCGCCTCGATGGAAACATCCGCGCCGGTGATTCCGAGATTCATCACAGCGGCGTTGTTCATTTCAGAAAAAAAACCCGCGAGCTGAAGCGAATACTCCTTCAGATTGCCGTCCCGGCCCGGCGAGGTTTCGATCCCCGGCTGCCTGATCGTCAGATTGTACAGCACATGCCCGCCGCCGACCAGAACGCCTGAAAAGGGGATCGGCAGCCAGTCCTCCCCGGCCAGATCGATGTCGTTCATCAGCTGATACCGGCCGCCCGGATCCCGCGCGATGGCCCTGAGATCGGATACCGTATAGATCTGATGAACCCCGGAGGAGAGCTCTTCCGCGTTCGTGGAGGGGATCAGTAAAACAGAAACCAGAAGAACCCAAAGAATGAACAAAATCGATCTGATCTTCATTGCCTCATGCCTCATCATCATAGGGAACATTTCTTTCCTGCCGGGATGGAATTTCCTGTAAAAAAAGAGCCTACCCAAACCGCAGAGGTTCGTTTAAGCTCAGTAAGTGGAGATGAGGGGAGTTGAACCCCTGTCCGAAGATCCATTGACAAGGTTTTCTCCGAGCGCAGTCCGTTTTTACATTCCCGAATCATCCGTTAACGGACAAAACAGACCATCCGGTAGCTTCATCAATACAAATTCAACCGCAAAGCTTAAGCTGAATTCGTTCCCTGCGAAAATGACGCCGGTATTCTGACCCGCAGGCTGTCAGAGCCGACGCGCAGCATTAAGCCGCGAAAGCGAAACTGTCGTTGTCAGTTCCTTTTATTTCCCCGTTTTTACGCAGTACAGGGTCTGCGGCTCGCTAACCCGGCCTCCGATATCCCCGTCGAAACCGGATCATCCCCATGATTCGCAAACGCGCTTCAAGGACAAAATCAGTCCCCCTTCTGGCGCGTTCGAAGGGCCCGCTGGATATCTCGATCCGAGTCCCGTTTGGCCATGGCGTCCCTTTTATCGTGAAGCTGTTTTCCCTTGCAGAGACCAAGCTCCAGCTTCACCCGGCCATCCTTCAGATAAAGCCCGACCGGAACCAGGGTATACCCCTGCCGCATGACCTGGGCATCCATCTTCCGGATCTCGCTCCGATGAAGCAGCAGCTTTTTGGGGCGCATGGGATCCCGGTTAAAAATATTGCCCTGCTCATAGGGACTGATATGCATCCCTTCGACCCAGACTTCCCCCTTCAGGATATGTGCCCAGCTTTCCTTCAGGCTCACCTGGCCCTTCCGGATGCTCTTCACTTCAGTTCCCGAAAGCACCAGACCGCATTCAAACTTCTCTTCCACAAAGTAATCGTGGTACGCCTTGCGGTTCTGCGCGACCGGTTTAATCCCCTTCTGGCGTGGCATAGCGACCCTCCCGCAGGAGATCATACCATAAATCCTTTGCCTTTTCAATCTTGAATTTGTTTGTTATAATAGCTTTTGTCCAAATGACTTTCGCAGAGGGGATGAAATCATCATGATTGATCTGCACAGCATGGCCGTTGAGGGCCGGGAAGCCTTCTATCAGCTGTCCGTTTCTTCTTCCGACAAGCGGAACGCCTTTCTCGCCGCCCTGGCCGATGAACTGCGTTCCTCCGCGGAAGCCGTCTTTGCGGCCAATCAGCAGGATCTCCGGGACGCAGAGGTGTCAGGCCTGCCCCTTCCGCTGCTGCACCGTCTTCGTTTTGATGAGAGCAAGCTGGAGCAGACTGTCACCGGCCTTGAATCTCTTCAGTCGCTTCCGGATCCGATCGGAAAAACGACGCTGGCTACCGAGATTGCCAGGGGCCTGAATCTGTACCGGGTCACCTGCCCCATCGGCGTCATCGGCGTCATCTTTGAGAGTCGGCCCGATGCCCTGGTGCAAATCGCCTCCCTGTGCATGAAAAGCGGAAATGCCGTGCTTTTAAAAGGCGGCTCCGAGGCAGCGAAAACCAATCAGGCCCTGACGGAATGTATCCGGAAGGCGCTTGTCAGAGCCGGATTCCATCCTCAGACAGTTCAGCTGCTGACCTCCCGGGAGGAGGTCACGGCGATGCTGAAGGAGGATCAGCTGATCGATCTGATCATTCCCCGGGGAAGCAACGCCTTCGTCCGGTTTATCATGGATCACAGCCGGATACCCGTACTTGGCCACGCGGATGGGATTTGTCATGTTTATATCGATGATGCCGCCGATCTTCAGATGGCCGTGGATGTCGCGGTGGACAGCAAAGCCCAGAATGTGTCCGTGTGCAATGCGATGGAAACCCTTCTGATCCACGAGAAAATCGCCCCTGCGGTTCTGCGGGCGCTGAAGGAAAAATTCGATGCCTGCGGCGTATCCCTTCGCGGGGATGAACAAGTTCGTCGGATCATCTCCTGCGAGCCCGCGACCGATGAGGACTGGTCGAAGGAATATCTCGATTACATGCTGTCCATCCGCGTTGTTTCCTCCCTGGAGGAAGCCATTGATCATATCAATCATTACGGTTCCCATCATACCGACTGCATCGTGACAAATCATCAGGGTCACGCGGAGGAGTTCCTCCGCAGGGTGGACAGCGCCGGTGTCTACTGGAACGTCTCGACGCGGTTTGCGGATGGATTCGTCTATGGCTTCGGCGCCGAAGTTGGTATTTCCACGGGAAAGATTCATGCCCGGGGTCCGATGGGGCTGGAGGGGCTGACAACCTACAAGTACAAGCTCATCGGGTCAGGCCAGACGATGACTGACGTCAAAAAACATTTGATCAGCTATACGCACATCCCGCTGGATCTTCCCCGATCCGACCTGCCGTGAAAGGATTTGTAAACCATGATGCGACTTCAGAAATACCTGGCGCTGTGCGGAATCGCCTCCAGAAGAGCCGCGGAAAAAATGATTGCCGACGGTCTCGTAGCCGTCAACGGGATCACGGTAACGGAGATGGGGGTCCAGGTGGATGAAAGGACGGATCAGATCACCGTCGGCGGACAAAAGGCCGAACTGATCGCGGAAAAGCACTATCTGGCTTATTACAAGCCTGTCGGCGAAGTGACAACAGCCCATGATCCGGAGGGGCGGGCGACCGTGATGAACCGCTTTTCGGATTATCCGGTTCGGATCTATCCGGTTGGCCGGCTGGATTACGACAGCGAAGGGCTTCTGCTTCTGACCAATGACGGCGACCTTATGAATCAGCTCCTGCATCCCAGCAGTGAAATCGATAAAACCTACCTGGTGAAGGCTTCCAATGATATCTCGGATCAGGAGATTTACCGGCTTCGCAATGGCATCCTGATCGACGGAAGAATGACGTCGCCGGCTAAGGTTCGCCTGATCCGAAAGGATCCTTTTTCCACGACCCTGCTGATCTCCATTCATGAGGGCAGAAACCGGCAGGTCCGGAAAATGATCGACGGGATCGGGCACCAGGTTGTCAGCCTGAAAAGAGTCGGCTTTGGGCCCCTCCTTTTGGGCGATCTGCAGCCCGGCTCCTGGCGCCAGCTGACAGACGCCGAGGTGGAGCGCCTGAAACAGGCAGCAAAAAAACGCTTGACAAATTTCCCAAAAACCATATAATGAACGGGTAGTCCATTTGGCGTGGAGAGTTGGCTGAGTGGTCTAAGGCGCACGACTGGAAATCGTGTGTGGGGTGATACCTCACCTAGGGTTCAAATCCCTAACTCTCCGCCAAAAGCGAGGAAACGTTCCTCGCTTTTTTCATGGTCTGATTTTATCCCCTTTATCATTTGGCTGAATAATGATAAAATAGAGTGATTTCATGATCGGAGGTTGCTTCATGCGGATCATCGTTATCGGAGCCGGGAAGGTCGGATATGCCCTGGCGGAGCACTTAATCGATGAGGAACACGACGTCACTGTGATTGACCGGAATGAGGACGTGATTTCCCGCTGCTCCTCTTCCCTGGATGTGCTGTGCCTGAAGGGAAACGGCGCGAACGCCAAAATTCTGCTGGAATCCGGCGTTGAGAAAGCGGATCTCGTCATTGCGGCGACAGAAAACGATGAAACCAACATGCTGGCCTGCCTGATTTCCAAAAGGCTTGGGGCGCCCTATACCATCTGCCGGATCCGCGATCCCGAATTCAACGAAAGCCAGATGCTTCTGCAGAATGAGCTGGGCATCGATGTCGCCATCAATCCTGAGCGGGCCACCGCGTTGGAAATCAGCCGCCTCCTTCGTTATCCCTTTGCCGGAAGCATTGAGTCCTTTGCCAAGGGGCAGGTCGAGATGGTGGAATTCAGAGCCTCCGAAAAGGATCCCTTCATCGGAATCCCGGTCAAAAAGCTTTCTGAAGATATTCCGTCCATGCCGAAAGTGCTCTACGCGATGGCGGAGCGAAACAATCAGGTCATGATTCCGACCGGTGATTTTGTCTTTATGCCAGGGGATCGGGTGTTCGTGTCGGGGGATATGCTGAAGATCACGGAATACTTTCGCTTCCTTGGCCGAAACCGACAGAAGGTTCGCAGCGTCATGATTCTGGGTGGAGGCCGTATATCCTACTACCTTTCGAGGTTCATCGTTCCCATGGGAATCCACGTGACCCTGTTTGAGATGAATCAGGAAAAAGCCAGAGCCCTCAGCGAACTGCTTCCCAAGGTGGATGTGATCTGGGGCGACGGAACGGATGAAGACCTGATTGAAGAACAGGGGCTTTCGCAGATGGACGCTTTTATCAGCCTGAGCAACCGGGACGAGGAAAATCTGATTTCCGGGCTGCACGCGTCCCGCTGCGGCGTTCCCAAGGTGATTGTCAAAAACAGCCGGCTGACCCATTTGGATATTCTCAGCGATCTGGGCCTGGATTCCGTCATCAGTCCGCAGTTTATTACCACCTCGACGATTCTCCGATACGTCAGGGCCCGGGGAAACAGATACGGAACCAAGATCGAACGCCTTTACAGGCTGGTGGACGGTAAAGCGGAAGCCATGGAATTTATAGCGGTCAAGGGGGAACCCTATATCGGCATACCGCTCAAGGATCTTGTCATCAGAAAAGGAACGCTGGTGGCTGTCATCGTCCGCCAGAACAAGGTCATCGTCCCCTTCGGAAATGATCATATTGAAGCAGGTGATCATGTGGTCATTATTTCCTGCGAATCCGGGGTTTCCGATCTGAACGAGGTAGTTTATCGATGAACAGGAAACTGATTATTCGTGTTTTAGGCGCCATCCTCTGCATTGAAGCCATCGCGATGATTCCTGCCCTGGCTGTTTCCTTTGTTCACCGGGACGGGGATTCCATGGCCCTGGGCGTCAGCGTCCTGCTGGCCGGAATCATCGGCGTATGCCTGTTTTTTGGCGTTAAAACAGATAAAAGTTCTCACCTTCGGCTGAAGGAGGGCTTTATCATCGTTGCCCTCGGCTGGTTCCTGCTCAGCCTTTTCGGCGCGCTGCCCTTTATGCTTTCCGGGATTCTTCCCCGCTTTGAAGACGCTTTTTTTGAAGCCGTCTCCGGTTTTACCACGACCGGGGCCTCCGTCGTGACGGATTTTGACCATTTCCCCCGCGGGGTCATGCTATGGCGGGCGACGACCCACTGGATTGGCGGAATGGGCGTTCTTGTGCTGACGCTGGCACTCCTGCCAAAGCTTACGGGAAGAACGGCGCATCTGGTGAAGGCGGAAAGCCCCGGGCCCTCTCTGAGCAAACTGGTTCCGAAAACCGGGGAAACAGCCAAAATCCTTTACTCGATCTACGGCGTACTGACCGCGGCGGAATTCATTGCCCTTGTGCTGCTGGGCCTGTCTCCCTATGATGCCGTCATCCATGCCATGGCGACCGCCGGAACAGGCGGCTTCAGCAACTACGGAGCCAGCATCGCCGCGTTTCAGAGCGTACCAGTCGAAATGACCGTCTCCCTGTTTATGTTCCTTTTCGGAATCAATTTCGCGCTCTATTTCAAGTTCATTATGGGAGACCATATCAAAGCCTTCTACAGGGACGAGGAATTCAGATGGTACTTTTTCATCGTCGTCCTTTCCGTTGTTTCCATCTCTCTGCTGAACCTCGGGTATTATCACGGAGACTATCTGACATCCCTCCGCTATACGGTGTTTACGGTATGCTCCACGATTTCGACCACCGGATTTGTCGTGACGGACTACAGCCTGTGGCCCGTGACAAGTCAGATGATCATCCTGCTGATCATGTTGATTGGTTCCTGCGCCGGATCCACGGCAGGCGGCATGAAGGTCATACGAATCAGCATGGTTTTTAAAATGAGCCGAAGAACGATCCGGGCCGCGGGGCATCCCCAGAAGGTCGAGGTCGTCAGAATTGACAGGAAAGCGGTTGATGAAACCACCCTGTCCCAGGTCGCTCAGTTCGCGCTGATGTATATCGCTGTCTGGCTTGTTGGCGCCTTTCTCCTTTCCTTTGATGGAAAGTATGACCTCCTGACCCATCTGACGGCTTCCCTGACCTGTGTCAGCAACGTCGGGCCGGGTCTGGGCGCGGTCGGACCGGTTTATAACTTTGCGGGCTACGGCATCTTCTCGAAGCTGGTTTCTTCCCTGCTGATGCTCTTCGGCCGTCTAGAGCTGCTGCCCATGTTTATCATGTTTACCCGTTCCGCCTGGCATCAATATTAATTCTATAAAGAGATGAGCGAAAAAACGATGGAAGGTCAGAGCAAATCAATCGCCAAGGGAATCTCCGTTCTTGGCGTTACCGGGGTTCTCTGTAAATTTGTCGGCGTGCTTTATTCCATTCCCCTGGCCCGCATCCTGAAACCGGAAGGGCTCGGACTGTTTCAGACTGTATTTCCCACCTATAATCTGTTCCTGACGATTTCAAGCGCCGGCCTTCCCGTGGCCGTATCCCGTATGGTGGCCCATTATCTGGCCCAAAAGGACCCAGCCAACGCCCGGAAGACATTCTCCGTTGCCTTAAAGCTTTTAGGATGCATCGGTTTTTTCTTCAGCTTCATCATGCTCCTGTCGAACCAGCTGCTGACCCGGCTTGTCGGCGTGGAGGAGGCTGCAAAAGGCTTTGTCGCGATCGCTCCCTGCGTGCTGATCGTGTGCATCCTTTCCGCTTTCAGAGGGTATATTCAGGGTCATCAGAACATGCTTCCCACGGCGATTTCCCAGATGATTGAGCAGATCGGCAAGGTGGCGGTCTCTCTTCCCCTGGCGGCCGTCGGAATGAACAGAGGCATTGAATACGGCGCCGCGGGAGCGCTTTGGGGCATAACGCTGGTAGAAATCGCGGCGTTGGTCTATATGATTGTTCTGTATGCGGTTCATCGGAAAAAGCATCCGTTAACGGCTCCTCCCGCGTCTCCCGTTACACAGAGAAGCCTGTCCCGTCAGCTGGTCAAAATATCTGTCCCCATTACGGTCAGCGCCTGTATTATCCCCCTGTCCCAGTTTATCGATTCCGCTCTGATGGTCAATCGGATGGTGGACGCCGGCCTGAGCCGGGGAACAGCCACCTCCCTGTACGGGATTTTCTCCGGAATGGTGATACGGCTGATCAATATTCCGACCGCCCTGGCCCTGGCCATTTCCATGAGCCTGGTGCCGGCTGTTTCCGCGGCCAAGGCCATCGGCAGCAGGGAAAACATTATCAGGGAAACCAATACCGGCCTGAGATATGCCGCGCTGATCGGCTTTCCCTGTTCCATTGGCATGAGCATCCTGGCCAAGCCCATTTTGCAGATTTTTTATACGGGAACGCTGACGCCTGAACGCATGCAGACAGCGGCAGAGCTTTTGCAGATCTCGGCGTTAACGGTATTTCTCTTTACCATGGTTCAGGCCAGCAGCAGCATTCTCCAGGGGCTGCATCATCAATCCATTCCCATGTACACCATGATCGCGGGCGTGTCGCTGAAAATCCTCCTGAATTATACCCTGATCGGCACCCCCGGCATCGATATACACGGCGGCCCGATTGCCTCGATTGTCTGTTATTCAACCGCCCTGATTCCCAATCTGATTTACTGCTGTAAATACGCGGAGATCAGATGTCGGTGGATGGACTGGTTTATCAGGCCCGGGCTGGCGGCGCTGGGGATGGGGCTGGCGGTTTATGGACTGAAGGTCATCCTGCCCGAAAACTTTCTTTCTACGCTGATCATGATTGCCGTGGGAATCTGCGTCTATCTGGGGCTGGCCTGGATGGATCACGCCGTTGATCGGAATGACCTTCAGGGGATCCTTAGCTTCCGCGGCAGGAGGAATTCATGAAAGAAATCATCATTGTTTCGCTGGGATCCGGAGACCCTGATCTCCTGAACCGCGCGACCCAGAACGCGCTCCGGGATGCTTCTCTTCTGTTTCTGAGAACGGAGCGGCATCCCATCATTCACTGGCTCCGCGAAAAAGGCATTCCCTATCAATCATTTGATTCATTCTATACGGAGATCGATGATTTCGATCAGCTGAACCGGGCCATTGCCGATCATCTGCTGGAGGCCGCGGCATCATCATCCCCGCTCGTGTATGCGGTTCCGGATCCGTGTCTTGATCAGAGCGTGACGAGTTTATATCAGAGCAGTCAGTCCGGAAAGCCTCTGCTCCGGATCATCCCCGGCGTCAGTACGCTGGATCAGATGCTTGGCCTGGTCAGATCCTTTATCGGATCCGGTGATCTGCGGATATCCACTGCCTCCGGCTTTCCCCAGGTGGATTATGATCCCAGTCTGACGCTGGTGCTGACGGAAATCGACAACGCGCTGATGGCGGGAGAAATCAAGTACTGTCTGAATCCCTGCATGGCGGACGAGGATACGCTTCTTTTCAGTCCTGACGGGTCGTCGATCGTGACGATTCCCCTCCTGGCGCTGGATCGGCAGAAACATTACGATCACCGTTCCTTTCTGGTTATTCCGGCCCGATCCGCGAAAAACCGTTCCCGGTTTACCCTCCGGGATCTGACTGATCTGGCCGATTCGCGGCCGGCTGCTGCTCTCCCCGATCCTTCTCATTCCCAGGGGGCGGAAGAAGCGGACGAAGAGGAAATCCTGTCCGCAAAACTGGCGAATATCATCCTGAAGGCCTCCTTCGCCAGACGCACCGGGGCCTATGATCTGAAGGATCTGATTTCAAACGCTTATCGCTTACTGGAAGAGAAGCAGCCTGAATGACGATTTCCGTACCGCTGTGCCGATGCGATCGCTGACAGAATCCGTCTCCAAAAACAAACGACAAAGGAGGCATTTATCATGCGGCTGGACAAATTTCTGAAGGTCTCCAGGATTATTAAAAGACGAACGGTAGCCAACGAGGCCTGCGCCGGGGGGCGCGTAACGCTGAATGACAAGGTGGCCAAACCCTCTGCGGAAATCCATGTTGGGGATATTCTAGCCATTCGTTTTGGGGAGCACATCGGAAAATACAGGATTCTCGGCGTTCAGGAAACCGTAAAAAAGGAAGCGGCCGATCAGCTTTATGAGGTGCTGTCTGAGGATGCGGAACTGATCCGGGAAAGGAATCTTTCATGAAAACATGCCTGATTCTGCTTTCCGCCGGTTCCGGAACCCGGATGGGCCTGAACCGGAATAAGGTCTTTTTTGAGCTGTCCGGGAAAAGCGTTCTCCGGAGAAGTCTGGAAGCTTTTCGGGATATGGTTCAGGAAATCATCCTGGTTCATCGCCCGGCGGACGAAGCGCTGATCCTCCGGGAAGTGGAAAAAGCCGGTGTAACGATACCGGTTCATCTCGTCCACGGCGGTGAAACCAGACAGGACTCCGTTCGAAACGGATTTCGTCATCTTACGTGGCAGGCGGACGACATCATTCTGATTCATGACAGCGCGCGCTGTCTCGTCTCCGCTGACCTGGTGCGCCGGATTCTGGAGAAGGCGGGTCAGACAGGCGCGACCATTCCGGGAATTCCGGTTACGAATACAATTAAAAAAGCGTCACCTGATCAGATCATCTCGACGGTTGACCGTTCCACCCTCTATGAGGCTCAGACGCCGCAGGCTATCCGCGCCGACTGGCTGGATCGCGCCCTGGTCCGGGCGGAGGCGGATCATTTTCAGGGAACGGATGACGCTTCCCTCCTGGAGCACTGCGGCCTTCCGGTGAGCCTCGTTGAAGGGGAAAAGCGTAATATCAAGCTGACCAGCAGGGAGGATATACCGATGGCGGAAGCCTTTCTTTCGAATTTGAACCTGCCCCGGATTGGCCACGGTTACGATGTGCATCGGTTTGCAGAAAACCGGAAGCTGATCCTATGCGGGGTCGATATTCCCTGTGAAAAAGGCCTGCTGGGCCACAGCGACGCTGATGTGGCGGCCCATGCGCTGATGGATGCCCTGCTCGGGGCCGCGGCCCTGGGGGATATTGGACGGCATTTTCCCGACAAGGATCCGGCTTACAAAGGCATCAGCTCCATGATTCTGCTGAAAAAAGTCGTTTCCCTGCTGAAGGAAAACGACTTTGAGATCATCAACGCTGATCTGACGATTATCGCGCAGCAGCCCAAACTGTCCCCCTGGATCGGGCGCATGGTCGAAACCCTTTCGAAAACCATGGAAATCGATCCGGCATGTCTTAATGTAAAGGCCACCACCACGGAGCGCCTCGGATTTGAAGGCAGGGAGGAAGGCATTTCTGCCCACGCGGTCTGCCTGATTCGAAAAATCACTCCGTTCGGAAGGAACTGAGGAAAGCTGAAAAAAACTGACTGTACTGTTCCCCGATCGCTCGGAGAATGTTCTCGCCGGTGTTTCCGTTGATTTCAAGGAGATGATCTGAATCCGGCGCCGACGCGTCCGTTTCCCGAACCGTCAGATCCAGCGCATACAGCCTGATCTGATCCGGATTCATGAATTGGGCTGCCCCCCTGATCATTTTTGCGGATCGCTGAATGGATGCTTCCCAGCGCAGGATCGTTTTGTTCCTTCCGTCGCAAAGCCGTCCGGATAGCCGCTGCACAAGGAGTCCCGAGGATTCGGCCGGCCGCGTAAACGCCTGATGAACTGACAGAATCATATGCGTGGAGGCGGACTGCGCATACCCCGCTTCCTCCGGGTCCGCGCAGAGGATCACGTCCGTATAAAAGCGATCCTCCGCTTCCTGTTGAACCTGATATCCGATATGGTATAAGCGGCCCTGTTCGGAAACGGTGATCACAGATTCCGTTAAGCCGGGCTCCGAACAGTTCAGGGACAGCGTGCCCAGGATCTCACTTTTGCGGGAAAGCTGAAACGAAAAGGTTTTTCCTTCATCGTAACAGCTGCAGAGAAGCTGCAGGCCCTGATCCTTTAAAAATTCGGCACAGAAAAGATCCACAACATTTTTGAAAAGGCCGTCGGGAAAGGAAGCGCTTTTTTCTTTCAGCCATAAAAGGGCGGGAGCTGCTGCGGTAATTACGGTCCGAAGGGAAGCCTTTTCGAAGGTATCCCCGGAATAGAGGCCACCCTCTTCCCGGGCGTTCATTCCCCCAAACCAGTCCAGCAGGATGGTGGAAATCGTGTCGGGATTGACCGGATGGCGCATCAGAAAGGGAAGCAGCTTTTCCAGTGTATGAGGAAGCAATGCGCCATCCGTTTTAAAGAGCAGATCCGATTTCGGATGAAGGGAGCCGGACAGCTGAAGACGGTTCTCCCCCGTCCACAGAGACCAGGTGCTGGGCTGCTCCCGGGAATCAAGTCGATAGAGGCTGATGTCGCAGATCAGCTCGGCGCTGGCCTGTCTGATCGTCAGTCCGAAAAGCATCGCCAGAAAAAAAGCTCCGATTCTTCTCCTCATGGCGCTGTCTCCTCAGCCGTCGCGGGGGTGTCCGATGAGGGAACCTCCTGCGACGGTGCTGCCTCCTCAGTTGTCGCTTGGTTATCCGATAAGATAACCTCCGGCGTGCGCTCGATCTTCTCTCCGGCTATTCGGATGATGGTTTTGCCCCACAGATCCATCTGTTCAGCGGAAACGGTCGTGATGTCCGTGCTTCTTTCGTGCGGAAGCGGGGTCAGAATCCAGGGCGCGGCGGATTTGAAGGTGCCGCTTAACCGAAGGTTTTTCTTCCCCTGAAGCCCCTCCATCCATACCTCGAGGGTTGTCGGGCTTTGCTGTGCGTTCTTGCTTGAAAAATGAAAATTAAAATGCAGCTCGACCGGTTCAAAGGGATCCAGCTTTACGCCCTGAAACTCCTCCCCGCAGAGGGCCTCGTCCTGCGTAATCGCGCAAACGTAATCATAGGTTTCATGGGTCTTCCCTTCTTCATCGGGCATATCCTCGGTTGTCACATTGCCGGTCAGATGAACGCTCAGGGCGTGGCTTGGAATCTCCGTCCCGCCGTCCTGCGCGGTCTGAACCCGAAGGCAGGTCAGCGTGTGATCAAAATTCCCAGTCAGCTGAAAGGGTTCCGGCCAGGAAACTCGGATCATTTCCCGGTCGTTTACAAGGGAGCAGACCATCGACTGACCTGTGATCTGTTCGATCTGAAGGGAATCATAACCAAACAGGCCGGCAGACAGCGGAAGGCTAAGGCTGCTGGAACAGATTTCTCCGGTTTTGATATCACTGGTTCGGGAAAGAACCAGATTCTCGCCGGAAACAAGTCCGGAGGCGATCTCCCGGTAATAGGGAACCAGATCCGGATTGAGATAGATGCTCTGCTGCTCCGCCGTCAGTATCGGCTCCAGCAATCCGCGAACAGCCTCGTCCTGAACCAGATCCTCAATCAGATCGGCCAAAAAGCCCTGGACAGCCTGGAACGGGATGCTGTAGGAAATCTGAAGCATGCTTCGGCCTGATTCATCCGTCAGATATTCCGTGTCCACCGGGAAGAGGGAAAGCCAAAGCTCGGTCTTCTGCTGATAGGGCGAAAAGGCAGCCTCCCAGTCGCTCGCTTTGCCGCCCTGAAGCGCCTGAATCAGCCGGAGGAGCGCCGAATAGAACGGAGGATTGCCATGGCCGGGATGCGCGATGGTCTTGTCCGCCAGGTTTCCCACGCCGGGAATTGCGATCACCGTTCCCGGTAAAAAATCCGAGGCCAGATAGGCGGTTCCGTCCTTGATATACAGATCGGTCTTGTTACGCTGCTCTTCCTGATCGTCGGTCTGATAGCAATAGTACAGGGCTTCGGTTCCGTCAGCCAGCGCCAGACCCCGAAAATCAAAGGTTCCGTTGTTAAGCGCTTTCAAAAAAGGCGCCTCTTCATCCCATCCTTCTTCATGGATCATGAAGGACCCTTTTAATCCGCTTCCAATGCTGAGCTGCTTCCGCATTTTCTCGGGCAGGGAGTACTCGGAAAGGGCCGCCCCCCCTCCGACAACCACCAACATCAGGGCCAGCATCAAAATCAGTAACCTTTTCATCTTCTGAATCTCCTCTGTGGACGGCAGTCCACGTCTGCCATTCTGTCCGGACAACGATTCTTAACCGCTTTCGCTGACGTGATCGCGGACAAAATCTGTCTCCGGACCGTCCTCCTCCATGATACGATGAAAGTACTGGCGAAGGAAGGAAAGAACGTCCCCCGGTTCCGTTAAACGATTAATTCGATTGCGCGTCTGCGCCGCCCCCCGAAGCCCGTGAATATACCAGCCGATATGCTTTCTCATTTCACGGACGGCGATATGAACAGGCTTCGCCGCCAGCATCCGGCCATAATGATCTTCAATCATGGCTTCCCGCTCCGAAAGTGAAATGGCTGTTTTCTTCCTTCCGGAGCTCAGCTCCTGAAGATCTCTGAATATCCATGGGTTACCCATGGCTCCCCGGCCAATCATGATTCCGTCGCAGTACTTTTCTGAAAGCTTTTTCAATGCGTCTTCGGCCGTAAACAGGTCTCCGTTCCCGATGACCGGAATGCTGACCCTGTCCCGGACCGCCCTGATGCTTTCCCAATCGGCATTCCCCATATATTGCTGGGTTTTTGTCCTTCCATGAATGGTGATCTCACGGATTCCGGCTTCCTGGGCCATCAGACCGAATTCAACGGCGCAGAGATGTTCCTGATCCCAGCCGAGCCTCATTTTGACGGAAACCGGAAGGGATACGCTCTGAACCGTTTCCTTCATGATTCGCCAGGCCAGGCCGGGCCTTAGCATAAGCCCTGCTCCCTCTCCGGAGGATGCCACCTTATGAGCCGGACAACCCATATTAAGATCAATCCCGTCATATTGTCCCGTCTCCGCAAGCCGATGCGCCGCTTCGGCCATAACGGACGGATCCCTGCCGAAGAGCTGAACGATCAGGCGCCTTTCCCCGGGATGACGAATGAGCAGCTCTCTGGTCGCCCGCTGATTTGGCGCGCACAGATACCCCTGGGCGCTGACCATCTCGGTATAGGTCTCTTCGCAGCCGGCCTGTGCGCAAATTCCCCGGTAAATCCAATCCGTGACGCCGCACAGCGGAGCGAGTCGAAAGCGCGTCATGAAGGACTGACCTTCGGAAACACCGCCAATCGGTTATCCGCCTGATCGTATGGGATCGTATCGGCCAGACTGATTTCTCCGCAGCTTCGGGGAAGCACCGGAATATCACCGGGGGCGTTGGAAGCGGTCTTCCATCCGGAAACAGGCGCAACAGATATCTGAACCCTTCCCTCCTCCGTGCGGACCGCTTCGCCGGAGGTGCCCAGTTTCCACGCTTTTCCTGGCTCAAGAACCTGTATCCTGTTATCGGCCCAGTAGGAAATCCCCTGATGATGCGTTTTTTCCAGGCAGACCGTCGGTTGGACCTGCCAGCGAACAGCGTCCTGATCATGAATCGTTTCGTTGACGCGGAGCATCTTTCCCCGGGCCGCGTTTACGGTCGGAAGCTCCGTCTGATTCATGGTATAAACCGTGTCGCTGACAGTGATCACGGTTTCTCTGGTTTCATGCATTCCGGAAAAAACGGCAAGGCGAAGATCGGAGGAATCCCGAACCCGGATCTGGGCTCCGTCCTTCTGTATATTGACCACCATCTTTTTCCCGGGAATCAGATACCGCCCCTGAAGCGGAAACAGAATAAACAGCGTATCCCCCGAAACACAGACCGCATGCCGGTAAAAAGCGCTGAAAGCCCTCGCGGCTCTGGCCAGCGTATGAATGAGCTTCGTCCGATCTTCCGCCAAATGCGGATCCGGCATGAAGCCCTCCGGCTGATTCAGCAGCTGAACGGTCCGGACGGGCGCCTTCCGGACGGCCCAGGACAGCCCGTTCATCCCGATTCGGAGCATTTCATCCAGGGGCCACGTTTCATCCGTAATCATCACCTGGGTGGCAAAGGCTTCCATCCAGGCTCCGAGCACATCTGTGGAAACGGGATGGGCAGCGGATTTCCCGCAAAGAAAGGGCGCGCCATAGGTTCCTCCGCAGGGGGCGGCGTCCGTTTTGCTGATTGCCTTCCATCCTTTTTCTCCGGCGGACAGCTCCTGACCGTTTCCGCTGAAAAGCCCGGAAAAAGCCGCGTATCTCATTCCGTCGGCCAGATATTCTCCATGATTAATCAGGCAGAGGCGCTTTTGATAATCCTGCTCATCAAGGTCCGGGTCCGCCAGGATTTTTTCCGGTTCGTCGGACAGCACATTGTTCTTCATTCGTCCGTTCGAAGCGAAGGCGAGGAGCACCGTCGCCCAGTCCATCGCGCCGGATCTCAGCCTGGCGCAGAGGCGAAGGGCGGACTTCGATCCGGTCAGCAGGTAGAAGCGAACCAGAAACTCCATCAGATCGGCCGGCTGAGCGCGAACCGAAATCAGGGAGATAATCTGCTCCCAGTTCACCTCAATCCATCGGCACCACAGTGACAGCCGCTTGAGCAGCCCCTTGTCCGCCGAATACTCCGCGAGCGCGAGCCCGGCCCGGGCGACCTGAAGCTGCCGGTCAAAAGAGCCCGGCAATGATCCATCCTGAACAGGCTCAAGCTCATGGGCAATCAGCGCTGCGACCGGTTCCGCGAGCGGCTTATCCGTCAGGAGACATGCCAGCTCAAAGGCTCCCTGCCACAGCTCCCGCTCCGTCAGAAACGGATTGATCTGTTCATACAGGCGCTCCAGCCGGGCATCCGAAATCCGGACATTCCCATTATTCAGCCGTGATCTGCGCAATCTGATGAGGGGGGATCTTTCCAGAAATACTGTGCGAATCATGCTTTAACTCCGTCATCTTCGGGGTTATTTTGTTCCGAACAGCCGGTCACCGGCATCGCCAAGGCCGGGAACAATATAACCATGTTCATTGAGCCGTTCGTCCTGCGCCGCGACATAGATATCCACATCCGGATGATCCTTCTGGATTCTCGCGATGCCTTCCGGCGCCGCGATCAGATTCACGAGCCTGATGTGATTGCAGCCCCGCTGTTTGATGAAGTTGATGGCCGCGCTGGCGCTGCCCCCGGTCGCGAGCATGGGATCGAGGATCAGCAGTTCCCGGTTTTCACTGTCGGCCGGAAGCTTGCAGTAATACTCAACCGGCTTCAGTGTCTTCGGATCCCGGTACAGGCCGATATGACCCACCTTCGCGTTGGGGATCAGGCTCGTCACGCCGTCAACCATTCCCAGTCCCGCGCGAAGAATCGGAACAATTCCCAGCTTTTTGCCGGAAAGAACATGACAGGTGCATTTACAGATCGGTGTTTCTACTTCCACCGCTTCTGTTTCGAGATCCCTGGTCACCTCAAAAACCATCAGCATGGAGATCTCCGAGAGCAGTTCACGGAATTCCTTCGTTCCGGTATTCTTATCCCTCATAATGCTCAGCTTATGCTGAATCAGCGGATGATTAAAAACAACAACCTTTCCCATTGATGAACCCTCCTTCATGTTCGCCGGATGATGCTGTCCACAGAAAACTATTTTATCAAAAGCGTCTGATTTTATCAAGGAAATTGACAATTATCATCCATAGACCCTATAATCAGTTATTATATGGAAAGGAAACAGGTTTTATGATGGCTGTCCCTTCTTCATCGAAGGCTTTTGGACTGATCCCCTGGTACAGCCTGCTGATCGTGATCGGCGCAGGTCTGGCCATCTGGCTGGCCAGCCGTGAGGAGCGAATCGCCGGCCTGCCCAAGGATACGGTTATCGATCTGTCCTTCTGGGCGATTCCCTTCGGCATTCTGGGGGCCAGGATTTATTATGTCCTCTTTTCCTGGAATCAGTTTCGGGATCGTCCCCTTTCCGTCCTGTACATCTGGGAGGGCGGCATCGCCATTTACGGAGCGGTGATCGCGGGGGTTCTGGTGGTATGGCTGTTCAGCCGGGCCCGCCGTCTTTCTTTTTTCAGGATCTGCGACGTGATTGCTCCGGGGCTCGTTCTGGCTCAGGCCATCGGCCGCTGGGGTAATTATTTCAACATGGAAGCCTTCGGGGAAATCGTTACCGACCCTGCCCTGCAGTTTTTTCCCTTCGCCGTGCTGATTCAGGAAGGTGGTCGTCCCGTTTGGCATATGGCAGCCTTCTTCTATGAATCCCTGTGGAATGTCTGTGTTTTTCTGTTCCTGATCATCGGCAGAAGGCGGCTGTTCCGCCGAACCGGCGATGTCTGGAACTTTTATCTCTTTTTATACGCGGCAGGGCGCCTGATCATTGAGGATTTTCGTATGGATTCCCTCTATGCCGCCGGAAGCATCCGCATCAGCCAGCTGCTGGCGCTCCTGCTGAATGGCCTGATCTGGCACGGATGGTTTCGGCGCCCGGATTCCTGCCGGGGCATGTCAAAAGCCGTCCGGATACTGCTCTGCTGCCTGCATACGGCCTGCCTGATTCCGGTCCTGGTCTATACGCTGAATATTCCGATTCTTCCGTCCCTTTCCCTCGGAGGCCGGGCTCTTCTCCTGGGTTCCTACAGCCTGGTATCGATTGCGTCCGCCCTGCTGATCTATGGAAAATCAACTCCCGAGGAGGTCGTCTATGCCGTCCGGAGCCATTAAAAACCTTCTGTATCGTGCTGCGCTTCCGCTGTCGGTTCCTCCCCTGAATCGAAACCTGTTTCATCCCGTGGCCGGCCATCCGCTGAACCACAGGAAGGCTTTTATCCGGATCCTTTCCCGGCACCGGGTTCAGGGATCGGCCCTCCTTCTGTCAAATCTGCAGTCTGATTCCCAGCTGTTGGCTGACAGCGCTCTTGCCCATTTCAGCCCCGCGGAAGACACCTATTTCCGGGTCGCCTCCATCACCAAATGGGTAACCGCGCTGGTGGTCATGAGGCTGTGGGATCAGGGACGTCTGGACCTCGATCAGCCCGTGTCGGATTATACTGAAAATAAGGACCTTCAAACGGCTCTGGCGGATATTACCCTCCGTCATCTTCTTTCCCATACCGCCGGGCTGACGGATCCGTCAGATCTGGAAAAGATGCTGCTGAATAAAACGCCCCTTCCGGCGGTCGTTTCCCCGAACCGCGCCGGCGCACCCGGTCAGGCCTTTCGGTATTCCAACCTGGGCTATGGGGTCATCGGTTCCCTGCTGGAATCCGTTACGGGTCTTCCTGTTTCCCGTGTCTTTGATGAAACGCTGTTTAAACCCCTTTCCCTGGAAGGAACCCTGGAGGGCTGCTCCCTGCCGCCGAAGCGGGTCATGCCGGTCATCCGGCTTTTGCCGAGGCAGCAGGCGGTACGAATCACCTCCCTCGGCTCGAAGCCCCTTGAAAACGCTGATCCTCTGCTTCATTACGGTCACACCGCCGGAAGCCTGTACATTACGTCCAGGGCGCTGGCCTCATTGCTGACCGCCTTTATTCAGGAGGATCAAAGGCTGCTTTCCCCGAAGGCGCGGAGCGAAATGCTCAGGCCTCATGGCTTCTACGGGTCGATATCCCCCACCCTGTCCTACGGTCTCGGCCTCCTGTTCATTCAGGATCCCAACCTGTCCGAATCCAGAATCATCGGCCACCAGGGATTTGCCTACGGCTGCGCCGACGGAATATTTTATGAGGAAAGCACGGGAAACATGATGATTTCCCTCAACGGCGGCGGAAGCGAAGCCCGGGCCGGACGCCTGGGACTTCTGAACCGGGACCTGCTGAAGCTTGCTTTCAGAAAGGAGCTGCCATCATGGAACGGGTAGCATGCATCCGAAAGGTTCGGTCAAAATACAAGGTCACGCTGAGCGACGAAAGCGAGTGGTGGCTGTCCGCCTCGGAAATGAGAAAGCTGGATATCCATGAAGGCGCCAGCGTTGATCTCCCCTTCTTCCGGGAAAAGCTTCTTGCCAGCCAGACGTCCCGCGGTCTCAAGCTCGCTGTGTCCATGCTGGCCGGAAGGCCCTGCAGCCGGTCTGAAGTACGAAGAAAGCTGATCGTGAATCACTATTCGGAAGAGGCGGCGGATCGGGTGGTCGCCAGGCTGGAAAAGGAAGGATTCCTTGATGACAGGGCCTTCGCGGAGCAATGGCTTCGGTACAGGCTTTCCTGCCGGTACGGGGCAAGAAGAATCGCCCAGGAGCTGAAGATGAAAGGCATTGATCCGGCGATTCGGGAGGAGGTCATGGAAGGGCTGCAGGAGGAGGATGCGCTCCTTCAGGCCGTTTCCCTGGTCCGCTCCAGGCTTCGCCGCAATACGGAAAAGGCGAAGGACCGGCGCTTTCGGGATAAAGTCCTGCGTTCCCTGCTTCAAAGAGGCTATGGCTGGGACATCGCAAAAAAAGCCTGGCTTCAGGCCGTCTCCGAGCTGTCAGAGGACGATTCGCCTGATATCTTTTGAACCGGAGGCCGCTGTCAGGGGAAAAAAGGGGCTGTGAAGCTCAGGATTTTTCAATCCTCTGCTTCACAGCCCCTTACATCATTTATTCCTTGTTCACTTTAGCATCTGCCGAAGGCCAAGCGCTCAGCCTGACGTTCTCAGCGGAGCATCATCAGGCAGATTACTTATCCGCGATGGCGGCCTGAGCGGCAGCCAGCCGGGCAATCGGAACCCGGAAGGGCGAGCAGCTCACATAATCCAGCCCGATCCTGTGGCAGAACTCGACGGAGCTCGGATCACCGCCGTGCTCGCCGCAGATGCCGACATGAAGGTTCTTATTCACGGGACGGCCGAGGGAAATGGCCATCTCCATGAGCTTTCCAACGCCGGTCTGGTCCAGCTTGGCGAAGGGATCGTTCTCAAAGATCTTGGCATCATAGTAGGAGCCGAGGAACTTTCCGGCGTCATCACGGCTGAAGCCGAAGGTCATCTGGGTCAGATCGTTGGTGCCAAAGCAGAAGAAATCCGCTTCCGTCGCGATCTCATCGGCCGTCAGCGCGGCCCGCGGGATCTCGATCATCGTACCCACTTCGTATTCGAGCTGAACGTTCGCGGCCTTGATTTCCGCGTCCGCCGTCTCAACGACGATCTTCTTGACGTATTTCAGCTCCTTGACTTCGCAGACCAGCGGAATCATAATTTCAGGCCGGACCTTCCAGTCGGGATGCGCCTTCTGGACGTTGATGGCGGCCCGAATGACAGCCTTCGTCTGCATCCTGCAGATTTCAGGATAGGTCACCGCCAGACGGCAGCCCCGGTGTCCCATCATGGGGTTGAACTCATGGAGAGACGCGATCAGGGTCTTGATGGCCTCAACCGTCTTTCCCTGGGCCTTCGCCAGAGCGGCGATATCCTCCTCCGTCTGGGGAACGAACTCATGCAGCGGCGGATCCAGGAACCGGATGCACACCGGGCAGCCTTCCAGCGCTTCGTACAGCTTCTCAAAGTCTCCCTGCTGATAGGGCAGGATCTTGTCGAGGGCGGCTTCCCGCTGCTCCGCTGTATCAGCGCAGATCATCTCCCGGAAAGCGGCAATCCGTTCCGGCTCGAAGAACATATGCTCCGTCCGGCACAGACCGATTCCTTCCGCGCCCAGCTCGCGGGCCTTTTTGGCGTCGGCGGGGGTATCCGCGTTGGTCCTCACCCGCAGGCGGCGATACTTGTCAGCCCAAGCCATGATCCTTCCGAATTCGCCGGCGATGGTGGCGTCCACGGTGGGAATAATCCCGTCATAGATATTGCCGGTGGTTCCGTCGATGGAGATGAAGTCTCCCTCATGATAGGTCTTTCCGCCCAGGGTGAAATGCTTTTCCTCTTCATTCATGGCAATGTCACCGCAGCCGGAAACGCAGCACTTACCCATGCCGCGGGCGACAACCGCCGCGTGGCTGGTCATTCCGCCGCGAACCGTCAGGATTCCCTGGGCGCTCTTCATGCCGGTAATATCCTCGGGAGAGGTTTCCAGACGAACGAGAACAACCTTCTCGCCCCGCTCCGCCCAGGCTTCGGCGTCTTCCGCGGTGAACACAATTTTGCCGCAGGCGGCGCCGGGGGAAGCGCCCAGACCCTTCCCAACGGGCTGGGCCTTCTTCAGCGCGGCAGCGTCAAACTGGGGATGCAGCAGGGTATCCAGATTGCGCGGGTCGATCATGGCGACCGCTTCTTCCTCGCTGCGCATTCCCTCGTCAACCAGGTCGCAGGCGATTTTCAACGCGGCCTGGGCCGTCCGCTTTCCGTTTCGGCACTGCAGCATGTACAGCTTTCCGTTTTCAACGGTAAACTCCATATCCTGCATATCCCGGTAATGCTTTTCGAGGATATCGCAGACCTTCACAAACTCCTTGTAGGCTTCCGGGAACTGCTCTGCCATCTGAGCGATCGGCATCGGCGTACGCACGCCGGCCACCACGTCTTCGCCCTGGGCGTTCACCAGGAACTCGCCCATCAGCTTGTTTTCACCGGTAGCGGGATCCCGGGTAAAGGCCACGCCGGTTCCGGAATTGTTATTGAGGTTTCCGAAAACCATCGGCATGACGTTGACCGCGGTTCCCCAGCTGTAGGGGATATCGTTATCCCTTCTGTATACGTTGGCCCGCGGGTTGTCCCAGGAACGGAAGACGGCCTTGATGGCGCCCATCAGCTGCTCCTTGGGGTCGGACGGGAAATCCTGACCGATCTTTTCCTTATATTCCGCCTTAAAAGCAGCGGCCAGCTCCTTCAGATCATCCGCCGTCAGATCAACGTCAAAGGTGACGCCTTTGTTGGCCTTCATTTCATCAATCAGCTGCTCGAAGTACTTTTTGCCGACCTCCATAACCACATCAGAATACATCTGGATGAAGCGGCGATAGCTGTCGTAGACGAACCGGGCAAACTTGGGATCGTCATTTCCGGCGATCATGGCCGCCACGACCTCATCGTTCAGACCCAGGTTCAGAATGGTATCCATCATGCCGGGCATGGAAGCGCGGGCTCCGGAACGAACGGAAACGAGAAGCGGGTTCTTCAGATCCCCAAACTTTTTTCCGTTAATCTCTTCCATTTTGGAAATATATTCCATGATCTGAGCCTGAATTTCATCATTGATCTGACGGCCGTCTTCATAGTACTGCGTACAGGCTTCAGTCGAGATGGTAAAGCCCTGAGGAACCGGAAGGCCGATATGCGTCATCTCGGCCAGATTGGCGCCCTTTCCGCCCAGCAGCTCGCGCATCGTCGCATTTCCTTCACTGAAGAGGTACAGATATTTTTTGGACATGGACAAATCCTCCCCCGTTTCTTTTCGCTTTCATGAACCGGCCCGGAAAACCCGGACAGCAGCCTGAAGGCATCCTCAATATTATATATTCCGCCCCTTTGATTTGCAAGCTTTTCTTTTTATTCTTCTTTCATTTTCCGGGCGCTGTCCAGCAGACTGCAGGCATATTCGGACGCCTTCTGATCCAGTCCCTCGGCGCCGCTGACAATTCTTGCGATTTCCTGAACCCGCCCATTCGGATCCAGCTCCCTGACGTCGGTTCTGGTCCGGCTCCCGGCTGTCTGCTTGTATACCAGATACTGGTAGTCCGCGGCGGCGGCAAGCTGCGGAAGATGCGTGACGCAGATGACCTGATGATGTCGGGAAATCACAATCATTTTTTTGGCCACCGCCTGGGCCATCAGTCCGCTGATTCCCGTATCGATTTCGTCAAATACCATGGAATCGATTCCCGACGCGCTCGATTCAAGGGCCTTGACGGCAAGCATGATTCTGCTGAGCTCGCCTCCTGAGGCAATCTGGACCAGGGGCTTTAAAGGCTCTCCCGGGTTCGCGGACATCTGGAATTCGATCTGATCATTCCCCAGGGCCGTAGGCATCTGGGGCTTTCCGGTTTCATTCAGCAGAAAGCAGACCTGAAATCGGGTATTGGCCATGCCGAGGTCAGTCAGTTCCCCCTTCAGCTGAATCTCGAATCTTTCCGCGATCTGATGCCGCGACCGGCTGAGCTTTTCCGCGGTTTTCCGGTATTCAGCCAGCCGTTTCTTGTGTTCAGCGCCAGCGCTTTTGATCCGCTCGTCAAGCGTTTCCAGGATTTCAAGCTCCTGGCGAAGCTGCTCCTCGGCTTCCGCCGCCGCTTCCAGGCTGCCGTAGCGCTGTCTGATTTCGCCGAGGGCCGCCAGCCGCTCCTCCATCTCCGCCAGCGTGGCCGGGCTCAAATCCTGATCGTCCAGCAATCTGGAAATCTGGAAGGTAATGTCTTCTAATTCATAGGCGGCGGCGGTGCATCGATCCGCCAGCCCCTGCAGATCGGCGCTGTCCTCGGCGGCCGTCTGAAGAAGACGTCCGGCGGATTTCACCTGGTCCAGACATCCGCCGCCGTCCTCGTCCCCGAGAAGCATATCATGCGCATTTCGAAGCAGGGAAGCGTTTTTTTCAAGCTTCTTCTGGGCTGCAACCTGATCCCGCAGCTCTTTTTCATCCGCCCTGGCCGGGTCAGCCTGTCCAAGTCGCTTCAACCGCTGTTCAATGTCGGCCGTTCGGGCGTCCCGGGTCTTCTCCATCCGGATCAGCTTCGCGTATTGCCGGTGGGCCACGATAAAGCGGTCATAGTCATCGGATACGGCAGCAAGCAGTTTCTGATGCTCCTGATCCCCCATTCTGTCCAGAAAGCCCAGCTGCTGTTCCGGATGCATCAGAAACAGGTGATCATTCTGCCCGTGAATATTCATCAGCAGTTCGGCGATCTCCCGGAAGACGGAAAGCGAAACCAGGACGCCGTTCATTCTGCAGGCGTTTTTCCCTGTCATGGATATTTCCCGATAAAGAATCACTTCCTGATCTCCCGGATCGATCTCTTCCCGGATCATTCTTTCCCGGGCCGGATGGTCCTCGGGCAGATCGAAGGCCGCTTCCACGCAGGCCTTGTCGCTTCCGTGCCGAATCAGGCTTTTCTCCGCCCTGGCCCCCAGAATCAGATTAACCGCATCGACGACGATGCTTTTTCCCGCCCCGGTTTCACCCGTCAGCACATTCAGCCCCCGGTGAAAATCAATATTCAGCTGTTCGATCAGCGCGACATTCTGAATCGACATGGCTTTCAGCATAACGATCCCTGCCTTTTCTGGATGATGAGTCCCTGCTGTTTCTTCAGGCCACCGGTCCGTCCCGATCCGTGCTGATGGCCAGCGCCTTCAGCTTTTCTGAAACGTCAAAGGCCGCGATATGATCATGCACGACGATGAAAATGGTATTGTCTCCCGCGATCGTTCCCAGGATTTCCGGCCACTGCATCGTATCGATGGCTTCGGCCGCCACATTGGCCGAGCCACTGAGGGTTTTGACGACAACCATCTGGCCCGCGTGGGCCACATCCACCAGGGAATCTCTCAGAATACGGATCAGCCTTTCGCTGACGGCCGGTTCCGGCGCCCTCTGCTTGCCGTACCTGTATCCGCCGGCGCCCATGGGAACCTTGCTGAGATGAAGCTCCTTGATATCCCGGGAAACCGTCGCCTGCGTTACCCGGTATCCCCGTTTGCGCAGCGCCTCCGCCAGCTCTTCCTGGGTTTCAATGTTCCTTCGCTCAATCAGCTCAAGGATTTCTTCCTGTCGTCTTGATTTCATTGGTTTTCCCCCGCTTTTCAGGCCGTCGTTCCCCACTCGTTCAGCTTTTGACGAATCAGGGAAAAGAACCGGTAAGGATGAATCCTCAGCAGCTTCACTTTGGGGGCGGCGCCGCGGACGATAATCTCCTCCCCGGCGTGGAGATCCGCTCTGTTCTGTCCGTCGATCTGCAGAACCCCGGACTGAGGCCGATCCTTCAGAAGCTGCAGGCGAATCTCGGACCGGGAAGAGATCACGCTGGAGCGATGCTGCAGGCTGTGAGCGCAGATGGGGGTAATGATCATGCAGTCCGTATCCGGCTCCACGATCGGTCCGCCGGCGGAAAGCGAGTAGCCCGTCGAGCCGGTGGGCGTGGCCACGATAATCCCGTCCGCGGTAAACAGTCCGTATTCCTCCCCGTTCACTGTACAGTTTATCCGGATCAGCCTGGCGAATCCCCCGCGGGAAACAACGACGTCGTTGAGTGAAAAAGCGCTGAAGCCTCTCTCCGGCAGGTGTGTTTCCAACAGGCTTCTCCGCTCAATAACATACTCTCCCCCCAGGATTTTCTCCAGAACCGTCGAAAGCCGCTCAGGCTCTTCCTCCGTCAGAAAGCCCACCGTACCGAGATTGATTCCCATCAGTGGAATATCCGCCTGTACCGCCATCCCGGCGGCAGTCAGCAGCGTTCCGTCTCCGCCGAAGCTGAGCATCAGATCCGGCGAGCCGCTCTCCGGCGCTCGGCCGGGAAGCAGCACCTTCACCCCGCGGCCTTCCAGAAAACGCGCAGCCTCCTCCGCGCATCTCCGGGCCTTCTCGTTTTCCCGCAGCCAGTAAAGTTCAATGGATTGAAACATGTTTTTTCCCTCTGCCTGATGGCCGGTCGTTACCTTCCAAGCTGCCGGTGCGCCTCCGCGACCGTTCCTTCCAGAGCGTCCTCCCCAACCGCCGGGCTTTCGGCGGACGATGGCTTCAGCTCCGTCAGGAACTCAATATTGCCCTCCGGCCCGGTAATAGGCGAAAAATCAACGCCTGTCATTTTCCATCCCATGGACGGAATAAAATCGTAAATCTGCCGCAGGACGTCCAGATGAACCGCCGGGTCCCTCACAACGCCCTTCTTCCCCACGTGCTCCCTTCCCGCTTCGAACTGGGGCTTAATCAGGGAATAGATCACGCCACCCCCGCCGAGAATCCCGGCCAGGGCCGGCAGGATCAGCCGGATCGAGATGAAGCTGACATCCATGACTGCCATCTCCGGTTTTTCTTCAAACATTTCAGGCAGAAGATAGCGGGCGTTTGTCCGTTCCATCACGGTGACCTTCGGATGATTCCGCAGCTTCCAGTCCAGCTGGCCGTAGCCGACATCGACGGCATAAACCCTCCGGGCCCCGCTTTGAATACAGACGTCCGTAAAGCCCCCGGTACTGGCTCCGACATCGAGCACCACCCGATCCCTGAAATCCGCGTGAAAAACCTGCCTGGCTTTTTCCAGCTTCAGCGCCCCCCGGCTGACATATCGGGGCGAACTGGCGTGAAGGGATAATTCATCCTCCTCCGAGACGGTTTCCGAAGCCTTTTGGACCCGGACCTGATTCAGATAAACCTCGCCCGCCATAATGGCCGCCTGGGCCTTTTCCCTGCTTTCGGCCAGCCCCCGGGCCACCAGCGCGGTATCAATTCTGCTTTTGGCTGCCATGCGACATCTCCTCTGTGAACGGCAGTTCACGTCTGCCTTTCTGTCTCCTTCAGCGCCTCTACGATTCTTGCCGCGATCTGTTCCGGCTGAAGGCCGGCGTCCCCGAGCAGGCGGTCATGATTCCCATGGGTGATATACCCATCCCCGACGCCGAGGCAGTGCACGGGAACCATCCTGTTTTTTTCCGCCAGGGCGACGAGCACTGCGGCGCCGAAACCGCCTGCGATCTGGTGCTCCTCCACCGTAAAAACCGGAATCTCCGGCCTCAGGGAATCGAGGACCCCCGAATCCATCGGCTTCAGGGAGGAACAGCTGTAAACCTGCGCGGAAATCCCGGCGGCCCGGAGCAGCTCCGCGGCCCTGAGGGACTGACAGACCATGCTCCCGACCGCCAGCACGACCGCGTCCTGTCCCTCCGCGACGCATCTCCATCGACCGGGAGCAAAAGGATCCGCCGCCTTCCCGATCCGGGTATGGGGGAGATATTTGGAGTACCGGATAACACAGGGCCTGTCATAATTCCGGCTCCATCGAATCATTTCGCACAGCTCTTCTGCGTCCGCGGGCGCCAGCACCGTCATTCCCGGCACCGGCAGGGAGGCCGCCAGATCAAGCAGCCCATGATGGGTCTGTCCATCCTCTCCTCCAATCCCGCTCCGGTCCAGCAGGAAGGTCACCGGAAGGCGTTGCATGGCGATATCGTGAATCATCTGGTCATAGCAGCGCTGAAAAAAGCTGGCGTAGACCGCGAAATACGGCTTCATGCCTCCCGCCGCCAGGCCGGCGCACATGGTGGCGGCATGCTCCTCCGCGATTCCGACGTCAATGACCCGGTCGGGATATTCCTCCGCCAGATGATCCATTCCCGTGCCCAGCTTCATGGCCGCGGTCACCGCGACAATCCGCGGATCCTCCGCGCACATTTCCGCCAGCGTGATCGCCGCCAGATGCCCGCAGGAGGGGGATTTGGGCAGATCGATCCGTCCTCCCGTTTCGATATAGAAAGGCGGGGTTCCGTGAAATGCTTCCGGCTTTCTTTCGGCCTGCTTGTATCCGTACCCCTTCTTCGTCAGTACATGGATCACGCAGGGACCGTGATAATTCCGGGCCATCTGAAGGGTTCGCTCCAGAACGGTAATATCATGACCGTCTATCGGGCCGAAATACTGGAAGCCGAGGGCCTCAAAAAAACCCACCTCCCATTCCTTCATCACCAGGGATTTCATCATGTTCTTGCCGCCATGGATCATGCGGTACAGCGGCCGGCCGACAAGTGGCCACTGGCCCACATGACGCACGCGTTTCTTGGCGTTCTGCCACCCGCCGCTGACCCGCAG
Organism: Clostridia bacterium; assembly: GCA_017433405.1. GTDB lineage: Bacteria > Bacillota > Clostridia > Christensenellales > Aristaeellaceae > Aristaeella. Next base: position 38,692 of record JAFRHH010000065.1, read on the forward strand.
CTTGGTCAGATAGGAGGACAGGGCACCCACGTTCGGGGCGATGCTCATTTCGTTATCGTTGAGAACCACCATCATCTGGGTCTGCTGCTGGCCGGCATCGTTCAGGGCTTCATAGCTCATGCCGCCGGTCAGCGCCCCGTCCCCGACGACCGCCACCACCTGATAATCAGCTTCCTGATAATCCCTGGCTCTCGCGAAGCCCAGGGCTGCGGAAATGGCCGTGCTGGCGTGACCGGTTTCGAAGCAGTCGTATTCGCTTTCGCTTCGTTTGGGAAAACCGGCGATGCCTCCGTATTCCCGGAGGGTTTTGAAGTCCCGATACCGGCCGGTGATCATTTTATGGACATAGCTCTGGTGGCCGACATCGAAAATGATCTTATCCTTCGGCGCCTGAAAAACGCGATGAAGCGCCAGGGTAAGCTCCACAACGCCGAGATTGGAAGCCAGATGGCCACCGTTTTTGGAAACCGTCTGAATCAGTTCGTCACGGATTTCACCGGCCAGCCGTTCCAACTCCTCCGTCGACAAAGGAGCCAGATCCTTCGGCGACTTGATTGTCTCCAATAACATGCTGTTCTTCCTCGCGCTTCTTTATTCGCTGTCTGATCATTTTCTGCCCATTCCCGTTTTTGAGCCCTTGGCACCCTTGGAGCCAAGAACCGCCTGATTCAGAATATCGCTGGAGTAGGCATAGTTGGAAGCGTTCTTTTCCGCGTGGGCTTTTTCCGCGTAATCCACCAGGCGGTCGATCAGTCGGCTGTATCGAAGTCCTGCGTTTTCCCAGAGATAGAAGCTCAGGCTTCCCGGGATCGTGTTGATCTCGGTAATATACAGACTTTCCGATTCCCGGTCATACATATAGTCGATTCTTACGACCCCTTTGCAGTCGAGCATCCGGAAGATCCGTTTGCTCGTTTCCTGAATGGTATTTTTCAGCTCATCGCCGATGGGGGCCGGAAGGACTCTGTGAAGGCTGGCCATCCCCTTGCTGCCGCCGCCGGACAGATACTTCTCGTGGAAATCCAGAAACTGGTCCCCGCTGATGGGCATTTCGATGGGAGAGGCCTCCACCTCATCGTCATAGCCCAGCACGCTGCAGTTGAATTCCAGCGGATGATTCAGTCCCCTCTCGATCAGGATCCGCCGGTCATATTCCACGGCCAGCTCGAGGCTTTCCCGCAGCTCCTCCGGATTGTCGGCCCGGCTGACCCCGATGCTCGAACCCAGATTGGCAGGCTTGACAAAAACGGGATAGCCGAGAGCCTTTCCGATCCTTTCGATTTCTCCTTCCGGATCTCTTTGAAAGGCCCCCCGGGTCGTCCATTCCCCCTCCAGCACCGGCAGCCCGGCTCCCCGGAAGAACTGTTTCATCAGGATCTTATCCATCCCGATGGCGCTGCCGCCCACGCCGGTGGAGGAATAGGGAATATTGGCGAGCTCAAGCATTCCCTGAAGCGTTCCGTCCTCTCCGTTCAGCCCGTGCATGACGACGACAAATACATCAATTCTTGCCACGATGACCGTTTTTTCCCGCTGTATCAGTCCTCCGGTGATCTCGGTGGCGAGAAGCGCCCCCGACCCCGCCGTCATGTCGAGCCTGACCTTCCGAAGCTCCCGGAGATGCTGCCCAAAATGCTGAAAGGTCTCAATATGCTCCAGCGCCTCCCCGGTATACCAGACCCCGTCCTCGTCAATATAGACCGGAATCGCGTCATACCGCTCCCGGTCGATATGATGCATCATCTGCACCGCGCTGATGACGGACACCTCCCGTTCGCAGCTTCTGCTGCCGAAAATGATTCCAAGCTGTTTTTTTTCCATCGTTTGCCTCTCTATTCGTCATAGTTATCCGGAAGATCGTTTTCAAACAGAATCGTATCCTCCGGCCGGGCCTCATCCCGAATCCATTGCTGCGCCTGCGTCAGGCTGCCGACAACGATGATCCTCTCCGGGCTGAAACCCTTCGCCGTCAGTCCTTCCCGGATGGCCGTGCTGCGCTTTTCCCCAACGAGAATCGCCAGATCGCAGCATCCGGCCATTTTTTCCCCGAAAAGCCGGTTCATCTCCGCTTCCCTGGAGCCGAGCTCCACCATGCCGGGGGTCACCACAATTCTTCGTCCGGGGAACGCTTTCAGGACATGAAACGCCTGCTCCGCCCCGATGATATTGCTGTTAAAGGCGTCATCGATAACGGTATAGGCGCCGGGGTTCCGGATCAGCTCCAGCCGGTGCTGGATAGGTCTGAGCTTTTCAATTCCCCTGCGAATCTGGTCATCTCTCAGCCCGAGCTCGTGACATACAGCCGCGCACAGCGTGATGTTTTTGATGTTCAGCTGGCCCAGCAGGGCTGTCCGGCAGGGAATGCGCCTTCCCTCAATCACAAGGGTAAAGGTGCTTCCGTCCGGACCGGCGGCAATCTCCCCGGCCCAGACGTCATCCCGGGAGGCATCGAGGCCCGCCAGGATTTTTTTCTTCTCCGTCCGCCCGTAAAGCTCCCGGCAGATGCCCTCGTCATCCGCGAAGAAACAGGTTCCGTCGGAAGGAACGGCCTCCATCAGCTCATACTTGGTCCTGGTAATCCGCTCCTGGGTCCGGAAGGTATCCAGATGCTGCGGCCCGACGGAGGTCAGCAGCCCGATGGTTGGGTGAACCAGCCGGCAAAGCTCGGCGATTTCCCCGGTATGGCGGGCGCCCATCTCCGCGATAAAGACGCGGTGCGCCGGCTGAAGATCGTTCCGGATGACCTTGGTCAGCCCCATCGGGGTATTAAAGCTCCCCGGGGTAGCCAGCACATTGTATTTCTCCTTCAAAAGGCTGGCCAGGATCATTTTGACGCTGGTCTTCCCCCAGCTTCCGGTAATCCCGATTTTAATCAGGTCATCCCGCGCCAGCAGCTTTTTCTGCGCGTCCCTGAAATACAGCCCTTTGATTCCTGTTTCCACCGGCCAGGCCAGAGCCGCCCCCAGGGCCACCCAGAGGGGCAGCAGCAGCGGGAAAAAGGCAATGATTCCGAGAGAGAGCCGATACAGCAGGGAATCCGACCCGTCCCGGACCGGCGCCACCGAAAAGGTCAGAACGCACAGCACGAGCAGCATGCCGCAGGCGATGGCGGCGTACAGGCGCCGGACCCGGGGCGTCATCACCAGCGGCTTTTTATGCTTCATCCGGGCATCCCGCCGGTGAATGATCAGCCCCGCCCCGGTCATCGACAGGGCCAGGATCACATCCGCCAGCCACAGGGAGCTGTCCGGAATCGCCAGGGTCAGAGCGATTCCAAGGGCGGCGAAGATGAGATTCAGAATGAGCCCCGGCAGGATGGCCCGCGGAAAATTCCGGCGCAGGGTGCGAAAATACCCCTGAAACTGATAGCTTTCCAGCTGAAAATAATGAATCAGCCGCCTGGCGGCCAGAAGGCATCCGGCCGTGATCCCCAGAATCAGCAGCAGAACCCAGAATGACATGTTTTAATCCTCCGTCAGAAAATGGTGAACGATCGTATTAAACCGCTGAGGCTGCTCGAGGAAGGCGAAGTGAGTCCCCCCTTCGAGGATGACCAGCCCCGCGTCCGGTATCAGCGATTCCATTTTCTGACCCATCCAAAGCGGCGTCTCCGTATCGGCATCGCCCCAGATCAGCAGCGTGCTCGCGGCGATCCGGGGGTAAAAGGGTGAAAGATCTTCATTCACAATTTTCACAAAGGTCTTCCGCATGTTTTCGTTCAGGGCGAGATAATCCCTGCTCCCGTATTTTTGCCGGAGCTTCTCTTCAAAATGTCCGCCGAGAGCCCGAAGGCCCGGTATTTTTTCCAGGGCCTGCGCCTTTTTCTTCAGACGCTGGTAGTGCGCTTTCCGGGCGACGGCCTCCGGGGATTCCGGAGCTCGAAGGCCCGCGGCCCCGGTAAAGACCATCTTCCGGACATAGTCGGGATGGGTGGCGGCAAGGCGCGCCGCCACCCGACATCCGAAGCTGTGACCGACGACGGAGGCCGGGAAGAATTCCGTGCGCGTCAAAAGCGCTCTCAGCGCTTCCGCGTATTCGCCGACGCCCCAGGGTTCGGGCGGCTCCGGACTCTGCCCGTGCCCCGGAAAGTCGACGGATAAAACCGTAAAATCCTTCTCAAGATCCCCGGCCAGAGGCGCCATCGTCCGATGGTCGCATCCCCATCCGTGAAGCAGCAGAACCTTGGGCCCGGCATTTCCCCGGATTTCGTGCCAGATAAAGGGAGCGTTCTCACTCCGGATGTGATTCTGATCAGTCATCGTTCTTCCTTCATTTTCCAGATATAACGGCATTTGGCCGGGCTTAACTCGAAATCCCGCTGCATCTTCTCCGGCACGCTGCATACGCTCTCCATTCTGCACCCGAGGCTCTGGCAGGTTTTACGGCTCGGAAGATTGTCAGGGTCGCAGGTGATGACCACGGAGCATTTCCCGCTCAGCAGAATTTCCTTTCTCAGAAGCTGACAGGCCCGGGCCGCGTAATGGTGGCCTCTGTACGCCGGATCGACGTGATAGCCGATATGTCCGAAATAGTAAACCGCCCTGCTTTCCCCGGTTCGATAGCTGATCTGGCCGATCTCCCGCCGCTGATTGTGCAGCGTAATCGACCAGATCTGCTCATGGCCGAATTCAAGCTCCTTGGCCGGGGGTGAAATATGCAGGGGAATCAGGTCGATCACACCGTCGGAATACTCGGCCCGGAATCGTCTGAAAATCACAGCGTCACACTTCCTGCACCCGGACCTGGGCAAGCAGCTTTTCGAAATCGGAAGGAATGATCAGCTGGGTTCCCTCCGTCATCACGCTGGCCGCTCCGGCCGCGATCCCATATCGGAAAGCCTTCGCCATGTTTCCCTCCCGGTGATATCCGAGAAGCATCCCGCCGATCATCGCATCCCCGGCGCCGACGGTGGATTTCGTTTCCACCCGCAGGGCCGGCGCAAACAGCGTCTCCCGGCCCGAAACATACATGGCCCCCATGGCCCCCATGGATACGACAGCGTGTTCCACCCCCAGGCGCAGGAAGAGGAAGGCCGCGTCCCGAATGGAGCGCAGCGTTCTCAGCTCCATCCCAAGCGTTCTTTCCATTTCCCGCAGATTGGGCTTGATTAAAAAGGGCTTCGCCGCCCTCGCGCCAAGTTCAAGCTCCTTCCCTTCCGTATCCAGAATGCATTTTTTCCCTTCCAGCGCCTGCATCAGATCCCGGTAGGTTCCCTCCGGGCAGCCGGGCGGAAGGCTCCCGGTGAGGACGACCATATCGCTTCCGGCGGTTTTCTCCTTCGCCAGCTCCGTAAACCGGCGAAGCGATTCCCCATCGAGGCGCTCCCCCGGCTCGTTGAGCTCGGTCACCCCTTTTCCGTCCCGGCTGCAGATTTTCATATTGGTCCGAATATATCCGGGAACGGTAATAAAATGATGGTTCAGCCCCTCCGCGTCCATCATTCTGGACAGCTCCTCGGCATTGTTTTCCCCCATGACGCCGATACACTGCACCTCGAGCCCCAGACGCCTGGCGACCACAGCGACATTGATCCCTTTTCCTCCCAGATCCACCCGGGCTTCTCCCGTCCGGTTCACCTGGCCGATTTCCAGCGAATCAACCTCCACCGTCTTGTCAAAGCTGGGGTTTAAGCATATTGTCGTAATCATCCTGTTCCTCCCCTGCGCTTCATCATTTTATTATATCATTGAACCTTCTCAATCGCAAGGAAAGGAAAAAACTCCTTCTGGAAAACGCCTGGAAAAAAGCGCCAGGCAGCCGTTGTGTATTTCCCAAATCCTGTGATATACTTGAAAGCCGTAGGAGGGATTGCATGAATTACAAAACGGATATACTGATTATCGGCGCCGGAATCTCCGGCTGCAGCCTGGCCCGGGAGCTGAGCCGGTTTAAGGCGGATGTCGCCGTCATTGACCGGGGAAACGACCTTGCGGAAGGGGCCACCAAAGCCAACAGCGGCATCGTCCACGCGGGCTACGACGCGAAGCCGGGCTCCAACAAGGCAAGGCTGAACGTCGCAGGGGCGCAAATGTTTCCGGCCCTCTGCGAGCTGCTGGGGGTCCCCTATCGCCAGGCCGGAGCCCTGGTGATCGCCCTGAACGGGCAGGATCGCGCGATGCTGGAAGCACTGCTCGAAAGAGGCCTGAAAAACGGCGTACAGCAATTGTCCATCCTGTCCCGGGAGGAGGCGCTGGCGATGGAGCCCCGGCTGAATCCGGAGCTTGTCGCCGCCATGTCCGTTCCTACCAGCGGGATCGTCAGCCCCTATGAGCTGGCCTTTGCGATGGCGGATGACGCCGCCATAAACGGCGTCCGGTTTTTCCTGAACCGGGAAGCCGCCGAGGTTTGCCGCACTGAGGACGGGTTCCGGGTCACCGCCGGGCCGGACGTTTTCGAATGCCGGGTGCTGGTGAACTGCGCGGGCGCTTCCGCCGCCGCGATTCATAACGATCTGACGGGCGATTCCCTGGAGATGATCCATCGCCGGGGGCAGTATTACCTGCTGGATCACGCCGCTTCCGACGTTTTCTCCAGGACGATCTTCCAGTGCCCGTCCGCCATGGGGAAAGGGGTGCTTGTGTCCCCCACGGTTCACGGCAATCTCCTGATCGGGCCGACGGCGGAGGATATTCCGGATCCGCTGGATACCGCGACCACCCAGGAAGGGCTGGACAACATCCTTCTGACCGCGAAGAAAACCTGGCCGGAGCTGAACGTCCGGGCCAATATTACCAATTTCAGCGGTGTCCGCGCTCATCTGGCTGCGGATGATTTCCTGGTCGGCCCCGTGACGGGATGCCCAGGCGCCTTTGAAGCGGTCGGCATCGAAAGCCCCGGTCTTTCCTCCGCTCCCGCCATCGGCCGGGAGCTGGCCGGGCAGATCGCTGACTATCTCGCGCTTGAGCGGAAATCCCGTCTGAATGACTATCCGGTTCCGCCCAAGCCCTTCCGGGAGATGACGGACGAGGAAAAGGCCGAAGCCTGCCGCCGGAATCCCGAATATGGATCCGTGATCTGCCGCTGCGAAGTGGTGACCGAAGCGGAAGTCCGCGGCGCGATCCGCCGTCCCGTCGGCGCCAGAACCATCGACGGGGTTAAGCGGCGTACGAGGGCCGGCATGGGCCGGTGCCAGGGCGGGTTCTGCCTGCCCAGAGTGGCGGCCATCCTGGCGGAGGAGCTTCATTGTGATCTCTCAGACATCCGAAAAGATGGATCGGACAGTTTCCTCGTCACCGGTCCGTTGGCTGACCCGGAAGAAAGGAAAACAGTATGATCTTTCAGGATAAAGTTGATTTAATCATCGTCGGCGCCGGTCCGGCGGGCCTGGCCGCGGCCATCGCCGCCAGGGAATCCGGTGTTTCCTCCCTGCTGGTGCTGGAGCGTGAAAATGAACCCGGCGGAATTCTCCGGCAGTGTATCCATAACGGTTTCGGGCTTCACCGCTTCAGCGAGGAGCTCACGGGTCCGGAATACGCCTGGCGGGATATCGTCAGGGCCCGGGAGCTGGATATTCCCATTCTCTGCAGCACCACCGTCCTGTCCGTTTCGAAGGACCGGAAGGTCAGCTTTGTTTCCAAAGAAGCCGGTTTCCGCTCGGTGCAGGCCGGCGCTGTCATCCTCGCCATGGGCTGCCGGGAGCGGCCGCGCGGCTCCCTCTGCACCCCGGGAACGCGGTGCGCGGGCATCTATTCCGCCGGCACCGCGCAGCGGTTCGTGAACCTGGAGGGCTGGATGCCCGGAAAGCGCGTCGTCATCCTTGGCTCCGGGGACATTGGCCTCATCATGGCGCGAAGGATGAAGCTGCAGGGGGCGGAGGTGCTTGCCTGCGTCGAAATCATGCCCTATTCCTCCGGTCTGAACCGAAATATCGTCCAGTGCCTGGAGGACTACCGGATTCCCCTGTACCTGGAGCATACCGTGACCAATATTGTGGGAAGAGACCGTCTGGAGAAGGTCACCATTTCCAGGGTGGATTCAAACCGCCGTCCGATTCCTGGGACGGAGAAGGATTTCGACTGTGATACGCTGCTCCTTTCCTGCGGTCTGATTCCGGAAAATGAACTGACCCGCGGCATCGGGGTGGAGCTTTCCGCCGCAACCTCCGGAGCCGTTGTCACCGAGAAGCTGGAAACCTCCGTTCCCGGTATTTTCGCCTGCGGAAATGTGCTCCACGTCCACGACCTGGTGGATTATGTGTCGGAGGAAAGCTTTGCCGCCGGTCACGCCGCCGCGGCCTATCTGAAGGCCGGAGCGGCCGCGGCCTCCGCAGCGCCGGAAAACCGGATCCATGTGACCGACGGTCCGGGGGTTCGCGGAACCGTTCCCCAGCTGATTGATCCCGATCCTGAAGCCGACATCCGCCTGATGTTCCGACCCTCCGGCGTTTTCAGAAACAGTACGGCGGTCGTCAAAAGCGGCGAAACCATCCTGATGAAAAAAAAGGCCATGATCTTTACGCCCGGTGAAATGGTTTCCCTTTCACTGCCCGCTGCCCGTCTGGCGGACGTGGTAAACGGTTCGATTGAGCTTTCGATTGAAAGGAATTAATGAAATGGAACAGATGGTTACCTGTATTTGCTGCCCGGTGGGCTGCCGGATGACCGTTACGCTGAACGAATCCGGCGAATTTGTTTCCGTCACCGGAAACACCTGTGCCAGAGGCGCCAATTATGCCCGGCAGGAATGCACCGCGCCGGAAAGGATGATCACGGCTGTCATTCCGGTTTCCGGCTCCCCGGTTCCGCTTTCCGTAAAGACGGAAAAGCCGGTCCCCAAGGCCCTGATCTTTGAAATCATGAAAGAGATCCGGGCGTTGAACGTCCCCCTCCCGGTCTCCATCGGCCAGGTCGTCTGCCCCAATGTTCTGAATACCGGCGTGAACATTATCGCCACCCGCGGCCTCAGCTGAGAGGCGCCCGGTTACGCCGGGCGCAAAGCTGCCCCGGAGCCGGGCGTGCGGCGCCTTCCATAAAAATTCTTGTGGTTTATTCCGGCTTTTGCTATAATGTATTTTGTACAACCTGAAAGGAGATTGGTGATCTATGCTCGATAAGCTTCTAGGAATTGCTTCCGCCATCGCGGAAAATACAAACGGGGCTCCGGCCGACGCCGCGGCGGCGGAAGGTTCCACCCCGACCGCGCTGGTCATGCTGGTTCAGTTCGCCCCGCTGGTGCTTTTGTTCGTTGTTTTCTGGTTCGTTCTGATCCGTCCACAGCGGAAAAAGGACAAGCAGGTTAAGGAAATGCTGAACAATCTGAAGGCCGGAGACCGGGTCTGCACCATCGGCGGAATCTATGGAACGATTACTGGTATCAAGGATGACACGGTGACGCTGACCGTCGGCCGGGACAATCTGACCATGGTGGTCGCCCGCTGGGGCATTCGCAGCGTTGAAGAAGTCACCATCGAGAACGACGCTCAGGAGCTTAACTGATTTTCGCTCTATCGAAGAAAAGGCGCAGCCGTTTTCAGGCTGTGCCTTTTTCCTTACGATTCTTCAACGACCTGAACCGGTCCCTCCCCGAAGGTGCTGACGAGGTTCTGAATATATTTCTGATCATTCTGCTCCTCCCGGCTGTCTTTTCCGCCCTCCGGGGGGTCAGTCGCCTGAAAGGAAACGGGTTTCCCGGTGATCTCCTTCAGCACCTCCGCGATGATTTTCTTCCGGGCCTCCATATTCAGGGATTTCACAAACGCCGAAGCGGCAGGCCCCGCCTTGGGCGCCCAGAAAAGGGTATCCCCCTCAAACCGGTAAATATGCCCCTGCTTCATGATTCCCGGCAGCCCGGGCTCCTTTCTTTTCAGCACTTCCAGCAGGGCGGACTCCACGGCCCTGAGATCCGCCGGATCCACGGAAGGCGCGGCGGGAGTCGCCTGAGCGGGGGACTGAGCTGCGGTCGACGAATCCTTCCGGGCGAAATCGGAGGACTTCTCCGCTTTTTGAACGCCGCCGGCGGCCAGCTCCCCGATTCGCTTTTCCAGCTCAGCTATGCGGTCCATCAGGCTCTGCGGATCCGCGTCGCCGGTTTTGATCATACATTTGAGCGCGGTATTCTCCAGGGCAAACCGCGGCGAGGAAAAATAACGCAGCTCCGTTTCCAGATTCATGAAATGTTCCATGATTTTCATCAACCGGGTGACGGTGGCCCCTTCGCTCTGGCGAAGATATTCCCCATAGTCCTCCGGGGTGAGCTCCTGAAGGGAGGCCTGCGCCTGCTCTCCGCAGGTTTTCGCGATGACGAGCAGCCGGAAATGGCCGGACATTTCCTTTGAGAAAACCGCCGGATCCCGCCCGCTCTGAAACAGCTCCGAGATCATTGCCAGGGCTTCCCCTGCTTCTCCCTCCAGAAGCGCTCCGGCAAAGCGGAACAGAAAAGAACGGTCGCTGGTTCCGAGAATGGATCGGACCAGCGGCTCATCGACCTTTTTTCCGGCTCCGAGGCACATGTCCAGGATGCTGAAAGCGTCCCGCATGCCGCCTTCCGCCGCTCTTGCGATCATCATCAGGGCTCCGGGATCCGCTTCCGCCCCCGCTTTCCGGACAGCCTCGTCCAGCCGATTCTGAATATCGCCGAGGGCCAGCCGGCCGAAGTCAAAGCGCTGGCATCGGCTCAGAATCGTTTCGGGAAGCTTCTGGGGCTCCGTGGTAGCCAGAATAAAGACAACATAAGCCGGCGGCTCCTCCAGCGTCTTGAGCAGCGCGTTAAAGGCGGAGGTGGAAAGCATATGGACTTCATCGATAATATAGACCTTATACTTCCCGCTCTGCGGAGGATATTTAACCGTATCCCTCAGATCCCGGATTTCATCGACGCCGTTGTTGCTGGCGGCGTCGATTTCAATGATGTCCAGGCTTTCCTCCCGGTCGGCCTGAAGGCAGTGAACACACTCGTTGCAGGGATCCCCATCCTTCGGGTGCTCGCAGTTGATCGCCTTCGCCAGGATCTTGGCCGTGGAGGTTTTTCCAGTCCCTCTGGATCCGCAGAACAGATAGGCGTGAGCGATCCTGCCGGAAACAACCTGGTTTTTCAGCGTTGTAATGATAGGTTGCTGTCCGACCATGGCGGAGAACGTCCTGGGACGCCACTGCCGGTAGAGTGCCTGATAAGCCAAATCTGTTCAACCCCTCATGTGATCAATGTATAGGGAATCTGCCTAATCCGTAACAATCTGATCCAGAAAACCGGACAGCTTCTGCATTCCGATTCCGCTGACGCTCAGAAGATCCTCCGGAAAATAGAAGGGCCCGTTCTCCTCCCGCTCCAGCACAACGCGCTCCGCCAGCACCGGGCCGATCCCCTGAAGCAGGGTCAGGCTCTCCGGGGACGCGGAATTGACATTCACCGCCGAGGAATGGCGGGAATCTCCCTGAAAATCCGGTGCCGCGGCGGCGGAAGGAATATTCCGGCTGTCATAGGAAAAGGGCTTTTCCGGTTGTTTCCAGGCTGTTGTCACAGCCAGGGCCACCAGCAGGACCGCCAGCCCCATCAGAAGAAATCCCCACCGGAACCGGGTCATGCGATCAGACGTCCTTCCTGACTTTCTGTCCCTGCTTGGTATCCTCGAGAATATAGCCCGCCCGCTGGATCCGGTCCCTCAGTTCATCGCTCTTTTTCCAGTCTTTGCTGGCCCGGGCCTTTTGCCGTTCATCAAGCATCTCCTGAATCTCCGGGGGAATGGATTCCATCTCCTTCGTCATAATTCCCAGTACGCCGCAGATGGCCCTGAGCAGCGAAAGGGTTTTCTCCACCGTCTGCCGGGAGGAAGACTCATTCAGGGAGGCGTTGGCGTCTCTGACCAGTTCGAAGATGGCCCCCAAGGCGTCCGCCGTGTTCAGATCGTCGTCCATCGCCCCATCAAAGCGGGCTTCATATCCGCCGAGCCGCTCGAGATAAGCGATTTCCGTCTCGGAAAGCAGCTTTTCTTCGCAGTGGGAAAGGAGAAACTGCAGCTGGTCCCGGGCGGTGTAGAGCCTGTTCAAGCTCGTGCTGGCGCTTTCAATCTGCTCCCGACTGAAATTGATGGGGCTGCGATAATGAGCGCTGAGCATGAACAGCCGGACGGCCTCCAGATCAAACTCCTTTGAGATATCCCTCACCGTGAAGAAGTTGTTCAGGCTCTTGCTCATCTTCTGATTGTCCACATTGATGAACCCATTATGCATCCAGTAGTGGACATAGGGATGCCCCGTCGCGCCCTCGCTCTGGGCAATCTCATTTTCATGATGCGGGAAAAGCAGATCCTTTCCGCCGCAGTGAATATCGAAGGTTTCCCCGAGATACTTCATGCTCATGGCCGAGCATTCGATGTGCCATCCCGGTCTGCCTTTTCCCCAGGGGCTGTCCCAGGCTGGCTCGCCGGGCTTTTGCGCCTTCCAGAGGGCGAAATCCTCCGCGGCTTCCTTCTCGGTTTCAACGTTCAGCCTTTCGCTGGCGCCGGCTTCCCGATCCTCTGCGCTTTGCCCGGAAAGCTTTCCATAGCCGGGGAAAGCGCTGACGCGGTAATAAACATCCCCGGAGGGCGCCGCGTAGGCATGGCCGTTATCGATCAGCTTCCGGATCAGGGCGATGATTTCCGGAATGTGCTCCGTGGCCTTGGGATGCACAGTGGCCGGCCGTATGCCCAGGGCTTTGGCGTCGATATAATACTCGGCGATAAAGCGCTCCGCCAGCTCATGAACCGTGATTCCTTCCTCGTTGGCCCGGCGGATCATCTTATCGTCAATATCCGTAAAATTCTGGACAAAGGTCACCTCATAGCCTTCCCGCTCCAGCTGACGCCGGAGTACATCGAAGGTGATGAACGGCCTGGCGTTGCCGATATGAAAATAATTATAAACCGTCGGCCCGCAGGCATAGATACCGACCTTGCCCTCGTGAACCGGCTGAAAAGTTTCCTTTTTTCTCGTAAGACTGTTATAAATCTTCATAGGATTATGCTCCTTTGGGATTTGGTTTTTTTCTGGCCCTCGAGATCAGCATCCGGAGAATGGCCGCGCACCAGATAACGCCTCCCGCGATGAGCGTCCAGCGAATGATCTGATCGATATTGAAGGGCACCCGCAGAATTCTGCGGCTTCCGCTCTGACCAATGGCATTGTCCTCGCTGAAATGGCTGGTTGATCTGAAAAGCTCAGCCTGATCATCCGCGATGCTGAAGGAAATATCCGCGGAAGACACGTAGATTTCCTCCGGAAGCGTCCAGCTTCCCCGGAAGGAGACCGTATCACCGAGGCCCTCCGTCTGAACGGTCATTTCCGCCGCCTGCTTTCTGACTGTCAGCCTTCTCTCGTTAAAATAGGTAAAGACAATCGCACCCTGATCCTGCTGATCCAGATCCGTGGCGATTTCCAGCTTCAGCTTCAGCGATTCCGGACGCGTCTCCGGCAGCGAAACGGTTCCTTCGAAGGTGGAAACCTTTCCCGGAAGCCAGCTCCATTCCACCGGGCTGATCGTGGCCTCGAAATGACCCGCCGCCAGAGCAGTCCCCCCAAGAAGCGCCAGTATCAGAAGTATCATCAGACATTTTTTCATTTATTCACGCTCCCGTCCGGAACATTCCCCAGTTCCCTGCCCGGATGCTCCGGCACCCGCGTTTTCCCGGAACGGCTCCATTTTTTCCAAGGAATCCCTGACCTTCTCCGCCATCGTATCAACGTCGGCTTCCTGATGAAACAGCGCTTCGATGGATTCCGCGATGTCCTGAGCATGAGGCTCCGCCGGAGCCGATTCCGCGTCCGAAGGATGATCCTGCGCCGCCGGGGCCGCGTCATCCTGCTTTTCGTCAGAGGACTTTTCCGGCGCAGCTTCGCCCGCGGCCCCTTCGGGGGCGGCGGAAACTTCTTCCTTTTCGTTTTTTGCCGCCTGTGTTTCCGGCGTTTTTCCGGTATACCGTTCCGCCCGCAGATCATTCAGCTTTTCATCGATCTGATGAATTTCGATCAGTCTTTTCTGAATCTCCTCCGGGAAGGTTTCCCCCTTCTGCCACAGCACATAGGCCATGGAGCCGATGTTGAAAATATTTTCCCTTCTCTGGTTCTGAAGGTTCATTTCCTCGACTTTCAACCGGGTATTTTCCGCGATGCTGGAGGCTGTATTCCCAACGGTCTCCATTCCTTTGATCCAGATTTTCTTCATCTGGTCTCTGATCCCAGCCACGATCCGCACCCCCTTGCTGTTGGTCTATTATAGCCTTTTTTTATTCCGATGACAAGCAATTGATCCGCTGAAAAAAGCCGTCCCCGAAAGGACGGCGTACAGGGCAACCCGGTTTTATTTTCCGATTTTCGCTGCGATGGTCTCCGCGATCTGAGGACCGGTCAGCCCGTATTCCTTCAGCAGGTCCGCGGGCTTGCCGCTCTGGCCGAAAACATCCTGAATCCCGATCTTCGTGAAGGTCTGAACCCCATGGCCGATGATGGCGGACGCGACAGCATCCCCCAGGCCGCCGATCACGGAATGTTCTTCGACGGTGAAAACATGCTTGCATTTCGCCGTATATTCCAGGGCGAGCTGATCGTCAAAGGGCTTGATGGTATGGAAGGAAACCACGGCCGCGTCGATTCCCTTTTCCTTCAGCTTGTCCGCCGCGTCAAGCACATGCTCCAGGATAATGCCGCAGGTAAACAGAACGCAGTCTGTTCCGTCCTTGATGACAGTTCCCTTTCCGACGGTAAAGGGACGCGGATCATAGATGGGCGAAGGCAGCCTCGCGGTCCGGATATAAACGGGCCCTTCAATCTCCGCCGCGGCTTTGACGCACTGGTAAACCTCGTTGGCATCCGAGGGGGCGAAGACCGTCATATTCGGCAGCACCCGCATCAGGGCGAGATCCTCGATGGCCTGGTGGCTTCCGCCATCCTCTCCCAGGGTGATGCCCGCGTGGCTGAAACCGAACTTGACGTTAAAGTTCGGATAGCATACGCCGTTCCGGATCTGGTCATAGCATCTTCCGGCGAAAACGGCGAAGGTGGAGCAGAAGGGAATCAGTCCCATGGTGCTCATGCCGGCGGCGATGTCGACCATATCCGCTTCGGCAATGCCGCAGTCATAAAAGCGGCCGGGATATTCCTTCTTGAAGGCGTTTGTCATCGTAGCGGCTGCCAGATCGGCATCCAGCACAACAATTTTCTCATTCTCGGCGCCGACCTTCACCAGCGCTTCGCCATAGGCGACACGGATCGCTTTCTTTTCCATGAACTCAATCCTCCAATTCCTTTAAAGCCTGAGCAGCCTGTTCAGCGTTCGGCGCCTTGCCGTGCCATCCGACCTGACCTTCCATGAAGCTGACGCCCTTCCCCTTCAGTGTGTTCAGAATGATGTACCGGGGTTTTCCCGCCTTCGGCGGCGTATGCAGGGCATCGAGGACCTGCTGCATATCGTTCCCGTCCGCGACCTCGATGACGTCGTACCCAAAGGCTTCCGCCTTCGCGTGGATATCCCCGAGGCTCATGACTTCATCGTTGGTTCCGTCAATCTGCATCCCGTTATGGTCCAGGATCACCGTCAGATTGTCGAGATGATAATGCGCCGCCGCCATGCTGGCTTCCCAGACGAGGCCTTCCTGGCTTTCCCCGTCCCCGATGATGGTATAGACGTGGCAGGGATTTCCGGTATGCCTGGCGCCGAGCGCCATGCCGACAGCGATGGAAATGCCCTGGCCGAGGGAGCCCGTGGACGCGTCGACGCCAGGGCATTTTTTAATGTCCGGATGCCCCTGCAGGATTCCATGGAGCTGCCGGAACAGGTCGAACTCCTTCTCGCCAAAATAGCCCCGCTCGCACAGCGTCCCGTAAAGGGCGGGCGCGGCGTGGCCCTTGGACAGCACAAACCGGTCGCGGTTCGGATTCTTGTCGTCCTTCGGATCGATGTTCTTCATCACGTCGAAATAAAGCGCGACCAGGGCGTCCGTGCAGGACAGGGAACCGCCGGGATGACCCGCCCCCGCCTTGGATACCATTTTAATAATATTCTGCCTCACGTGGCGCGCATGCAGCTGCAATGCCTGGATATTATCCAATTTTAGACCCCTCCTTCAAATACAGATGTTCCGTCTGTCAGAAATTATATGAAACCGCGCCCTGTCTGTCAAGCTTGCGGCAGGACGAAATCGCCTTTTCCGGCCATGCGTGAAAGCGCCTCCGCCAGGGCGATCCGCCCGTGGGCATAGGTCAGGCTTCCCTGCATATAAACCGTGTAGGGCGGGCGGATCGGTCCGTCCGCGCTGAGCTCAATGCTGGCGCCGGCGACAAAGGTTCCCGCCGCCATGACGACCGGGTCCTCGTAGCCAGGCATGGGCCAGGGCTCCGGAAGGGCCATGCTGTCGATCGGGCTGGCGGTCTGAATCCCCTGGCAGAAGGAAACCAGCCGCTCCGCCGTCCCGAGTCTGACCGCCTGAATGATATCGGCCCGATCTTCCCGGGAGGAGGGAGACGCTTCCATCCCCAGGTTTTCAAGCACCCGCGCGGTCAGCATGGCGGTTTTCAGCGCCTGGGCCACGGTGTGCGGCGCCATGAAAAGCCCCTGATAAAAAGGCCGGTAGCTCGCCGCGTAGGAGCCCAGTTCCCGGCCGAGGCCCGGGGCCGTCAGATGGAAGGCGATTCGGTCCACGGCTTCCGCCAGCCCCACAATATAGCCTCCCGTCGGGGCAAGACCGCCGCCGGGATTCTTAATCAGGGATCCGACGCACAGATCCGCTCCGAAATCCGTCGGCTCCTTTTCCCGGACGAATTCCCCGTAGCAGTTGTCCACCATCAGCAGAACACCCGGATGCCTTTTGTGAATCATCTCCGCCAGGGCCTCAAAATCCTCGGGCATCAGGCTTCGCCGCCAGGCGTAGCCCCGGCTGCGCTGGGCGATGACCAGGGTCGTTTCCGGCCGGATCGCCCCTTCGACGGCCTCCACATCGATCTGGCCCTCCTTCAGCGGTACCTCGCTGTAGCTCACGCCGAATTCCCGGAGGGAGCCGGGAGCCGCCTTCTCTCCGATCCCGATGATCCCCAGCAGCGTATCATAGGGAGTTCCCGTTGCGGAAAGGATATGTTCTCCCGGCTTCGTCAGCCCGAAGAGCGTATGGCTCAGGGCCGCGGTCCCGCTGGCGATCTGGGGCCGCATCAGCGCGGCCTCCGTATGAAAGAGATCGGCATAGATCTTTTCAAGCGTATCCCGGCCGATATCGTCATAGCCGTAGCCAGTGGTGGGAGAAAAATGCCGGTAGGAAACGCCGTGCTTCCGGAAAAGATCCAGCAGCTGACGGGTCCGGACGATCTCATTCCGGTCGATGGCGGCAAAGGGCTCCCGCAGGGCGTTTTCCGCCTCCTGAATCAGATTTTCAATGCTGTTGATCATGCCTGTAACCCAAACCTCCTGTTTCTCCTCTATGAACGGCAGTCCGCGTCTGCCATTCTCCTCCATGAACGGCAGTTCACGTCTGCCTCATTCCATAGCTTTCCGAAGATGGCTGGCGATATCCGGATTCTCCGCGTCGAGATAGATCACCGACGGCTCCCTTCGAAGGAAGGTCATCTGCCTTTTGGCGTAGTGCCTCGTGGCCGTCTGGATCTCCCGAAGCGTTTCCGCTTCCGTGCAGGATCCCCGAAGCAGCGGAATGACCTGGCGATACCCGATGGCCTGCATGCTCTGGGCGTCCTCCGGCACGCCTTCCCTCAGGAGTCCCTCGACCTCCTCCGGCAGGCCTCCCCGCATCATCCGTTCAGTCCGTTCGTTAATCCTCCGATAAAGATGTTCCCGCTGCATCGTCAGGGAAACGACGATCCACCGGTGGGATGAACCGTTTTCACGGGTCTGGGCGGAAAAGGGAACGCCGGTCTTCTCCGTCACCTCGATCGCCCGGATCACGCGCCGGACATCCCCCTCCGGCAGCCGGGACGCGGTGACCGGATCCAGCGCACGCAGCCGGTTCATCAGTGCACGCCTGCCCTCCGGCGTCTCCCCCAGCGCCAGCATTTCCTGCCGCCGGGCCGGATCCGCCTGAAAGCCGCCCATGCTCAGGCCGTGCATCATCGCGTCCAGGTACAGCCCCGTTCCGCCGACAAAGAGGCAGCCCTTTCCCCGGCGGGCGCAGTCCTGAATCGCCTTCTCCGCCGCCTCGGCATAGGCTGCGACGGAGAAGGATTCGGATGGTTCCACCAGATCCAGCAGATGATGCGGAACCCTCGCCCGATCCGCCGGCGTCGGTTTGGCTGTCCCGATATCCATCCGTCGGTAAATCTGCATGCTGTCCATGCAGAGGATTTCCCACCCGTTTTCTTCCGCCAGGGCCAGGGCCCATTCGGATTTTCCGATTCCGGTGGGACCTGTCAAAACCCGGCACAGGTTCTGATCAGTCATCCGTTTATTCTCCTCTGTGAATGGTAATTCACGTCTGCCATTCTGTCCGGATGACGATTTTGTAGCCGCGTCGCTGACGCGTTCGCGGACAAACTCTGTCTC